>JAZTXF010000109.1:0-15274 GCA_045636305.1 Candidatus Gastranaerophilaceae bacterium
TGACAATAGAATTTAAGGTGATAATATAAAGTTATCAAAAGCCTATGGGGGCTTAGCTCAGTTGGTAGAGCATCTGCTTTGCACGCAGAGGGTCAGGAGTTCGAATCTCCTAGCCTCCACCATTAAAAATAAGAGACCGATTAAGGTCTCTTTTTTTTATGCAAAAATCCCGCAAGGTGTGGGCTTCAGCCATTTAGTAAAATTCTCTAAATTTCATCTTCGAGAGATTTCCTCTGTTATTTTTGTTCTGTGTCAGGGATTTTGACATAAAGTATCGCAAGTTTGACATATTTAGTCGGAAGGTTTAACTTACGAAGATGTTTCATTTGTTAAAATATCTAATGAATTCGTAGATGCGAGGATCCATACCAAAAATAAAGCTTTTGCAGAATTTTGATCTTCTTCAGATAGTTCTTTATTTTTTGGCATTTCTTCCATTGTATATCTTGCAAAAGCGCCTAAAAAATCATTTAAGTCATTACCATTAATACTCGAATCTTTTATTATTTTATCAATATTTAAATCATATTTTTTTGATCTTTGAAGCTTTTTTAATGTTTGAATTATAGTATTTTTAATATAATTTTCCGCCATAGGAGAAATATAGATATATTTAATCAATTTATTAATATCAACCGTTATATAATTTTTATCCTGATCATATAAATTACTATGCTGGTATATAAGGCGAAATTCTTTTTCATATTCAAAATGTTTTCTCTTATGTAATGCAGCCTTTCTAACAGTTTCTTGTAATTTTTTATAATTATTAAAGTATTTTACGCTTTCAATATTCTGAGGTGAAAAGAGTTTTTTATCCTCATATTTAACAATAGCACCTTTGATGTTTTTATCAGTTTTTATAGAATCTTTTAACATTTCAATATCGGTAACAATTGCAATGCTCGCATCACTACAAGCATATATCTTCCACATGGCAAAATTCTCGTCTTTATTAATGTGCCAACAATTTACAAATGTAGACTGTTTTGCTTTTTTAAAATCATTTGCAATATTTTCTATATTTTCATAATCTGGTAGAATTTTTTGTATTTCTAAATTTTGATTTTGTGTATTATGAATGCTATCAACTATTTTCTTTATATATACAGGATAATCAGAATAGAGAGGTAAAGCTCCCTCATAAGGATCTTCTTTTGCAAGCGTAACTAAATCTGCAAAGTATAATCTTCCATTTAAAATCAAATCTAAAATTTTTGGCAAACTCATATAGCGCCACAAAAAGGTGTTTTGGAGCTTACAATAATCTTTTTGGGAAATTTGCATTTCTTTTAAATCTTTAGTTTTTATTTTCTTTGTTGCAGATTGTGTTTTAATTCGCATTTACTTCCTTTGTGTTGAAATGATACAAAACTAACCTAAAAACTTGATTTAATTATAACACAGAGTTAAATTGTGAATGACAATTGAATAAAAACGTGTCAGAAGTTCGAGTCTTCTAACCCGTACCATAAAATAGCCTTTATCATCACTGTTGTAGTGTATCAGGTATTTTGACATAAAGTACCACTGTCGTGTGTCAGGGATTTTGACACAAAGTATCGCGAGTTTGACATGCAAGTCGGAAGTTTGTCGAATGTATTTTATAATCCGGTATTTTAAAATCTTTAAATGCCAAGAATTGTAAGAAATACCTTGTTAAATTATATTCCAACTAACTTCGTTACAGAGCAAACAATTAATCCTTTAAGAATTTATGAGCTCAATAACTACCCAATTCGAAATGGAGAAATTCTTTACCTCTGCGAAAGAGAAATTCGGGCAAAAGATAATTTTGCACTTCAATTTGCTCTTCAAAAAAGTGAGGAATTAAATTTACCACTCAAAATTATTCATCCAAAAGTTAATTATGAATATGAGCCGAAAAAAAGATTTATCAATAATCAAATAGATCAAGCAAAAACCCAATTTAGTAATATCGGTTTAGATTTTGAAATCATTGAAAAAACACCTGATAAAATTATTAAAAACTCAACTCCTGCCTTGATAATTATTGATTTTAACCCGATCTTAAAAAGAGATTATTTATCTAAAGTTGATTGCAAAATTTATGAAATAGACGGACATAACATAATTCCTGCGAGATTTGTATCGGATAAACAAGAATATTCTGCTGCAACTCTAAGGACAAAATTTTATCATAATATTTACCCCTTTTTGACAGAATTTGAAAATACGATAACTGAAAAAGTTGAAGCTGATTACGTTTTAGAAGATTTTATTAAAAATAAACTACCGTATTATGCGGAATATAAAAATTTCCCTGATAAAAATGTAATATCAGGATTATCAAAATATTTAAATTTGGGTTTTATTTCAAGTCAAAGAGTTGCATTAGAAGTCTTAAAATCCGGAGAAAATGATATAGATAAAGAAAGTTTTTTGGAAGAATTAATAGTCAGAAAAGAATTAGCTGATAATTTTTGTCTGTATGCGAATAATTTTAAAGATTTTTCCGGAGTTCCAAATTGGGCAAAAATGTCGCTTGAAAATCATGAATACGATATCCGACCATATATTTATTCACTCCAAAATTTAGAAAATCCAACAACTCATGATAAACTTTGGAATGCTACACAAATTCAATTAATGCATGAAGGTGTTATTCATAGCTATTTAAGAATGTATTGGGCAAAGAAAATTCTTGAATGGATGCCAACACCTGATGAGGCGTTAAAAACTGCTATTTATTTGAATGATAAATATGCTTATGATTCACCGTCAGCAAATGGATATGTTGGTATTTTGTGGGCATTGGGCGGACTTCACGACAGAGCTTTTGTTGATTATCCTGTTACCGGTAAAATTCGCAGAATGACTTATGATTCAATGAAAAGAAAATATGATTTGTCTGAATACATTAAACGATATGTGTCTAAATGATACAAAATGGCTGAATGTATAAGCAAAAGACTTGATATTGTTCTAATACAGAGTTAAATTGTGAATGACAATTGAATAAAAACATGTCAGAAGTTCGAGTCTTCTAACCTATACCATAAAATACCTGTCCACTTTTCAGGGTACAGTTCATAAAAGCCGTTTAAAAAGTGTTTAAATGGTGTTCAAAAATAAACCTGCTTTTTATAAAATTTTAAAAAGGGGTAAATTAAGCTTGTAGATTGTAGACAGGCTTGTCCACTTATTATAAAAAGGAGGTTAGAATGGTTTCATCACTTAGGCACACAGTTTTTAAAAACTTTGGCAAAATCGATTACTTACATTATTTTAGAAGAATGATTAAGGATTACGAATCTAGGAAATGGGATTTTGATATTAGGACAATTGTAAAAAATGTCAAAGTTGAAATTCCTTGCCCTAAATATATCTGCAAGCGCGGTTTTTCAAAACGCTTATGTCTAACTATATTAGACGATAATCTTTTCCTAGAAGAATTTGATAGATATTTAAATGGCTATATTAGATCGATGCAAGAATTAAGAAATAATAGGATTCTTGCACGCAGGATTTTTGTATCAAAATTTGGATATTTTACAAAATATAATCAAGATTGCTCATTGGTAAACTATGATTGCTCCAAATGCTCTAGTCGCTATGAATATGATTTATCTAAAAAATTAAGTAAAAAAGACGACCATGTTTATAAATTAACAAGACTAGCTGAAATTTTATACGGAAACTTAAATAAAGGTCATTGGTCAGAACTTGTTGATAATTAATTTTTAATTAAATTTTACCAAAATAAGAAACAAAAGAATTATACTAAATATAGGAATTAATTATAAGGAAATTATGGGCAGATTTAAAATAAAAAATATTTCAGATTTTTACAGATACATTGATGCTAACGTTTTAGAACATTCTGATGCAATAAATTTAAAAATAAACATTGATGATGCAAGTGATAAGGTTAAATATCAAATACAATTAATAATAGCTGGCCTAAATTATACGATTCGATGTGGCGAATTGTCATCACTTGTAACGTACTGTGACGACACGAGTTATCCTAATATTGAGAGTTTAAACAACAAAGATGTTGATATTTTAAAAAACTGTATAGATTGTGTTAAAAATTCATACATTAAAGCTCATATAAGTCACCTTTTGTTTATAAAAGCTAAAACAAAAAATAAAATAGATTTTGCAAAAGTGGCTATAGATTCTTATTTTGAACTAATTAAAAAAGATTTTATTAATTTTGAAGAAAATTGGTTCAAGATACAATCAACATTTAATAATTTAGCCGTTTTGGTATATAAAACTAAACATAGAACCGAAGACTTTATAAATTTAGCCATTGATATAGCAAAAACTTCAAACATCAAAGTTTTAGTAAGTGATGCTATCGAATTTTTAATTGAAAAAGTAAAAAAGAAAAAACTTGAGAAAAAAGTTTTAAAAGGTTTGATAAATAGATGCAAGTATTTTATTAAAAATAATGATGACAATATTCGTTGGGTAGAAACATTTATAAAATTAGGCAGACAAATAAGTATAATCAATCAAACAAATATTCAACAATGGGACTTGTTACAAGCTAAGGCTTATGAAAAAGAAATGAAACAGCTTTTAAAATTCGGGAATAACGAAATGGCTGCTTCTTCTTGGTGTAAGGATGCCATAAAGTATTATAAAAAAGCTAAAGATAAGACAAAAGTAGAAAAACTTTATCAAAAATATGATATTTTGTGTAAAAAAGTAAAACTTCAAACAATAAAAGGTCCTGTTATTGATTTAAGCGAAAATATTACAAAAATTAAAGATTATATTAATAATTCTAGTGAGCTTGATGTTATTAAAGGTTTGTTTTTGTATTTTATGCCTAAATATCAAACAAATAAAATGCATGCTGAAAAACGGAAAGCTGAAAGTTTTTTATCTAACTATTTTCCTATAAGTTATACTGATATGTATGGTCAAGTTGTTGGTTATGCTCATACTGATGAAGAATTGTTTAAGCATAATTTGTTTGAGATATATAAAAATGAGATTCATTTGAATACGACATTACTATTTCATTATATTAATTACGCAATAGAAAAAGATAAACTAACGGCGTCTAACATAATACAATTTCTTAAAAATACGTGGTTGGGTAAAATCATACAAAAACCCGTTTCTAATAATGAAATTTTGGTATATCAATGGTTAGAACACATAGAGGAATCTATTAAAAGTTTTTATAATAAGCATAAACTTTTTCAGAAAAATAAATTATATAATTTATCTTTTATAAATGAAACGGATTCATTAACATTAAAAATAGAAGGTATCTTAAGAGATATTGTCGAATTTGCTAAAATAAAAGGTTATAATGCTAGAAAATTTAAAAATGATAGTGAAGGTAGAGAAATTTCTGTTTGGCGAAGCATTAATGAACTATTATGGGATGATAAAATTTTTGAAATATTAAATGAAGATGACGTTTGGTTTATGCGCTTTTTCTTAACAGATTCAATAGATTTGCGAAATAATATTGCTCATTGTTTAGTTTTATCACCACATCAAGAACAATATTATTGTGGGATATATTGGCTCTTAATTATTTTATTAAGAGTATCTCAAATCCTTAAATAATATTTTATTTTCACATTTTCTCAATATACCAAACTGAATTTCCGAAGTGATTGAAATTCCAATGGAGTTGAAAATAGAAATTGAACTCCATAGAGTTATCATCTTTATAGTTATAAAAAGGTTTATTTAATTCGGTTTTACGAAAGCTTTCAAAGGCAATTTGTATCTCTTTTGCAAACTTTTTTCTAAATTCAGAATATTCAATTTCTAAAGTTTCCCTAGTTCTTCTATTTTTCAAAATCATCTTCAAAACCTCTAATATTATCAAGCTCGATATTGTATCTTTTACCCTGTATATCAACACAAGTTGCAAAATCTATTTCTGCATCAACAAACTTGTTTTTCCAAATACAAATTAAAAGAGCGATTTCTTGTGTTTTTAAATTTAAAACTTTTGTTCCGTGTAATTGATAATCTTTTTCTGTCATATCTTGCTCCTTTCAAGCTATGACATTAATCGCTCTTTCAACCAAAAACATCAAGCGCATAAAACATTTTCGTATCATTTCAACACATTTAAAAACTGTTTAAATATCGTTTAAAAGGTGTTTTAAAAGTGTTCATAAATTACTCATCTATACTTTCAGGATAATTTATAAAAAACGCATTAATTTGGTCTGCATCTCTGCGTAAGTTCTTTACAACAGGCGCTAGGTTATAAAGCTCCTCATATTCCTTTTGTGATGAGCAAAAATAATCAATCACAACTGCTGTATTGTAAATATTTTCAGCATATCGCTCAAGCTTCTTAAAATCTTTTCTTTTGATAACAAATCTTTCTTCCATACACAACCCCCTTTTAGGCTGTGACATATATCACTTGCAAGTAGCCAAATGTCAAGTTTATTATCAAAAAAATAACTATAATACTATTTGCAGACTTCTTGAAGTCTATTATATAATTTTTCAAACGTTTTATTTTTAATATAACGTTCAAAAATACAATCGTATCCACCTTCCCAATAGTCTTCTCTTTGAATTACAGTAAAAGATGTCAAAACTTCATTAAGAGTAAGCTCTTCGATGGGCTTTTCTCTATAATCTATATGGTCTTTTTCGCCATAATTAGCATCATACAATTTTTGTTCAAAAAATATTTTATAAAACTTTCTGCAATCCTCTATTGTATTAATAGCTGTCAGTAATTTACATTTTTCTATTAAATTTTTATTGATTTCATCTAAAGCCATTTAATACCTTTTTGCTTTGATTTAATATTTTCAATTGCATTACAAAAACGTTTATACATATTTTCTTCGTGGCTACTATCCACAGGTTTAATATGTTTTTTTAATGCAAAAAGAAATTCTGAAAAATATGGAACATTTTTATATAGTTTTTTATTTTGTTCAAAGAAATCATATATTTTCTTAAAGACAATTAATTTATAATTTTTACCGCATTCATAATTATCAAGATTTATATGATTATAGTTTGGTGCAAAAATAAAATAATATTTGTTATTGCTACTATAATTTGTTTCAACATATTTTTGGTATTTTTTTAATTGAGATTGAATAAGTTCACTTCCAATATTATGCCTGTCACAAATGCCATTGATACTTGATTTGATTTTATTTTCAATAACAATGGCATTCTTATTATCAGTTAACAATAAATCAATATTAGCTTTTTCGCGTTCTATAAGTAAATTACCATCAAAGTCTTCTATTCCTAAAACTTCTTGAGCAAATTTATAAAAAGCAGGAACATTAGAACGAAAAATATAAGCAAATAGGTTTGAATAAGTTAATTCATCATATTCTTGTTTAATTATTTCAATAAAATTATTTTTATCTTCTTCATAAATTTCTTTGTTTTTTAAAATATCTTTTACTTTTGGAGTGTTATTTTTATCTTCCCAATTGGATTCATTATTTATAATATCTTCTAGAATCTTATAACTTTTTGTTTCATTAGTAATATACATTTTGGGGCTTTGAGAAGGGAAATGTTCAATATCTTCCATAAAATAGCAATCTTTATTTGTTGAATCTGTTGTAATATAGATTGGCTTTGCAACTTTTTTAACTATATCAGCTTTAAAGGTTGTATAAATACTAGCATCATTGCCATCATTATTTTCAAAGATTTTATATGGTTTTAATCCGCCATAAGTAATATTGTTTTTATCAACATATTCGACTTGTAATTGGTGTTGTCTTTTTCTTTCTTCGCCAACGTAAGATTTGTCAAAATATGCAATTTGTTCTAATCCAGTAGCTTTTGCTAGTATTTCAATTATTTTAGAATTACACCTTCTTACCAAAAGTATAGTTTTTACTTTGTCGTTATGGATTTTACTCATTGAACCATAAGGTAAAACGTAAATATAATTATTACCTTTGTCATCTTTAAAAAGGTTTATAATTTCATGACCAATATTTGTACCTTCAAGATACGTTCCGGTGTACATAATATTTAATAAAATTTCTTTAGACAAAATAACTCCTTATAGGTCAATTAATGTCATAACTATCTTTTTATTTTCTTCATCCAACTCAATTTTAATAGCTTCTTCACCTTGTAAAGCTAGTTTTTCAGAAACGCTTTTTGGTATATTAACGTAAAATCCTGTTCTAGATTTTTGCATTTTTCTAAGTTCAACTTTTGACATAAGATTATTTCCTTTTTTTTGTTAAGTTTAATATACATATAATATTATAAAACAAATTAGATGTAAACTTTGTAAACATTAACTATTAAACATCTTTTGTAGAATGCATTCGACTGATTAAATGTCGCATACATTCTACAATTTGTTTATGGGTTTAAAGAAAATACAAAATGAGATAGGACGAAGAATTAAGCACTTAAGACAAGAAAAAGGGCTTACGCAAGAAGATTTAGCTTTTGAAATAAAAATATCTCGTGACCATTTGTCAAATATTGAAAATGGTAAACACCCTATTAATATTAAGAATTTGTACAAGTTTGCTGAATATTTTGAAGTAGAAATGAAATATTTCTTTTGAAAACTTCTATGACAAATTTTTATATAAAACAATAATCAAACTGTAGGATTTTTCTTAAGAAGATTTCAAAATCTTGGTTGTAGCATTCGCCAGTTATGAGTTTTGAAATATAGCTTTCGGTTAGGTTTAAGTGTTTTGCAAGTTTTTTCTGGCTGATACCAGCTTGCATAAGTTTAAATCTTATCATTTGTTCGCGATGGTAAAGAAAATGACTCCCGCCGTTATTCATATTATTCGGGCTTCTTTCCATTTTTTGTTCTAATTGTTGAATTTGTTTTCTTAATTCTTTTTTCATTGGATAACTCCTTGGGGGTACACACATCTTAACTCTGTTTCGCAATAAAGCAAGTTGGATTTTGCGTAGGCTGAAGTGAGCGAAGCGAACGGAACGCCGAAGTAGCACGGAGCAAAGTGAGTGTTAATTTTGTGTAAGCAAAATGAAGCGAACGACTGCGGAGTGTGGAGCAATAATCCAATTCAGAACGTGTCGAAATGATACGAAAGGGGTAAATATTAGTCGGAAACACTTCCATTCTTCCGACTTGAGAGTAATTAATGGAATGCGTAGCCAGTGCGTGAGCACTACGATGGCGACGTAGGATAATTGAGCCTATGAGCCGACTTAGGCGAATACAGGCGAAATACCCACAGGAGCTAAAAGTAATGACAAACGAAAAATACATTACAATTAAAGAATTAGCAGAACTAAAAGGCGTAAGCACCCGTACAATTCGGCTCTCAAGGGGCAAGTATCAAATTCGAGAAATAATTGTAAAAGGCGGAAAGAGTTTTGAAATTTTATTATCAAGCATTGAGTCAGAATTGCAAGAAAAATATTATTCAAAATTTGTTCCAACCTTGTCAGAAAAACAACTTCCTGTGCCAATTGATTTCCACAAACCCGATAAAGCTAAAACAATCGCGCTTGCGAGATTAGATTTATTAAATCTATGGAAAAATCAGCGCAAAAATCAACAGAATAAAACGCAGTTTGATTCAGATTTTTTGAGTGCATATAACGCGCAAGTTTTGTATCCCGAAATTTATGCAAAATTAGGAAATGTCTCAATCGGTACTATTCAAAGATGGAAACGAGTTTTAGGAAATAGTAATAATTACGAGCTTTTGATTCCAAATTATCATTACGAAGATTTTTCTAGAACTTGCCTTACAGAATACGAAAAGCAGATATTTTTGAAACTACTTTTACATCCGAATAAATTCAGTATTGGAAAAGCAATTTCATTGACTCAATATGTTCTTAAAAATCAGGGGGCTGAATATATACCTGCTCCGCCTACGTTTAGAAGGTTTGCAAATTGGTACAAAGCGAATTTTTTTGACAAATGGACATTATTGCGTAATGGCGAAAAAGCTTTAAAAGAAGAGGTTATTCCTCATATCAAAAGAGATATTTCTAAAATAGAAGTCGGCAAAGTTCTTGTTGCTGACGGGAAAAGATTAAACTTCCAAGTAATAAATCCATTTACAGGCAAACCTTGTAGGGCAACTTTGATTGGATTTTTGAATTGGAAATCAACTGCGTTGGTCGGATATGAAATAATGCTTGAAGAAAATACGCAAAATATTGCGTCAGCTTTAAGGAATGCGATTTTGAATTTAGGTAAAATACCAAAGTTTGTTTATCTTGATAACGGAAAAGCATTTAGAGGTAAATATTTCTTGGGGAGTTCTAATTTTGACGAGATTGGTTTAAAAGGGCTTTATGAAAAACTGGGTATTACAACTGTTTTTGCTAATCCATATAATGCCAGAGCAAAAGTAATTGAGCGATTTTTTTTAGAAATGCAAGAAAGTTTTGAAAAGTTGCTACCAAGCTACATTGTAACAAGCATAGAAAATAAGCCTGCAAGACTTCGCCGAAATGAAAAATTTCATAGCGAAATTCATACTGAATTTACTCCCACTATTCAGCAAACAATTCAGATGATAAACAGTTGGCTTGAGTATAAAAACTCCTTGCTTTGCCCGAATGATAGAACAATAAGCATCAAAAAAATGCTTGATAGTATTGAGCGACAAGAAATAAACCCTAGAGAGTTAGACGATTTAATGATGGCTCAAGAGATCAAAACAATTACAAGTCAGGGAATAAGGTTTCTGAAAGCTGATTATTACAATGATGCACTTTATGGCTTAAGGCAAAAAGTGATAATAAAATACAGTCTGTTTGATTTGAGTTATATCAATGTTTATACAACAAATGGCAAATTTTTATGCAGAGCTGATAGAATAACGCTCACCCATCCGCTTGCACATTATACCGGCGAAATTAAGGATATTGAAGATTATAAACAGAAAATCCAAAAACAAAAACAACTTAAAAACAAAACAATAAAAGCTTGTAAGGAGTTTTTGAATATTGAGGATTTAGAGATTTTAGAGTGCCAATTGGAAGAAAAAGAAGAAGAAATTTTACCACCACCAACTGTTCCAAAAATTGAAGTTAAAAAAGAAAAACCGGAAAAATATAATCCTGCTGTTAAGCCATTATTCAAGACAAGTTATGAAAGATATGAGTACTTAATGAAGTACGGTTGTACTTGTAATGATGATAGAGTTTGGCTTACGGCATATAAAGATTCAAAGGAGTATAAGCAATATGAAACCGATATTTGTTAAAACGAAAAAAGTCAAAGGATTTATCAATTTAATACATAACTTAAAAAATAAGCCTGATAATATTTCTAAGATTGGTTTAATTTACGGCAATGCAGGACTAGGAAAAACAAAAACGGCGCTTTATTTATCAATCCAATACGATGCAGTGTATATCAGGGCAACAAATTCAATGAGTCCGAAGTGGCTGTTGGAAGAAATTGCAAAAGAGCTTGATGAAATTCCAAGATTTTATACTGCAGATATTTTTAGACAATGTGTAAATGCCCTAAAATCGAATCCACAGATGATTATTGTTGATGAAATTGATTATCTGCTTGCTGATTTTAGAACAATAGAAACCTTGAGGGATTTGCATGATGAGACTGGAGTTCCGATAATTTTAGTTGGTATGCAACTTGCAAAACACAAGCTCAAAAAGCATACGCATTTGTTTGATAGAATTTCTGAAATCTATAATTTTACTGAGTTTGAATACGTGGATATTAAACAAATTGTCGAAGAAATTTCAGAAGTTAAAATTACAAAAGATGCAATACGTCTGATTCATAACAAGGCAAAAAGTTTTAGACAAATTGTAAATAGTATCGATATTCTAGAAAAAGTCGCTCAAGTAAATGGATTCACCCAGATTGATGAAAATATAGCAAAGGAGGTGCTTTGTGGATAAAATTCTTAAAGTCGCGAAAAGATTAAAAACATTTACCCTCGAAGATATTGTTATGTTTTGCGAAATAGATCCCACTTCAGCTAGAAGGTTTTTGCAAGAGTCTGAGAATATAAAACAGGTTGGAAATAAATTTGAATATGTGAAATCAATAAAAACGGAAGAAAAATTCAAAATTATTGATAAAAATATTGAATGCAAAAATTCTGATATTACAGTCATTCAAGCTTGTGAAATGTTTTTAAAAACAAAACATCAAACACTTACAGAACAATCTTATCAAGCATACAAAACTTTTATTTATTCAAAAATTATTCCATATTATAAGGATATTTTGCTTAAAGATATAACCATTCAGGACGTACAAAGTTTTAAAAGACATTTACAAGAAAATAACGTTACAGAGCCAAGAATTAAGAATATTTTAGCACTCTTGAATCAGATAATAAAACATTTTCAAAACGAAGGTTATATTGAAAAAACTTGCGTTTTTGAAGTAAAAAGAATTACTAATATACCTAAAAGACAAAAACCTGTTTTAACATCTGAACAACTGGCGCAACTTTTTAGAATACTTAAAAAGAAATACTCATATATGCTTCCAATTGTTCAAAAAATGATTACATTAAAACAGTCTTTGAACACCATTTTAACAGAGAGTGAACAACACAAAAAATCCCTTAAAAGAAAAATCAGAAAAGATTTTTACAAAATAAAACAAGAAATGAGATTGGAAAATTATAAGCTAGATGATTTGAGATTTTGCAATTAAATGAAACAAGTAAATTAACCTTAAGTTATTATTTCAGTTTTAATTGATAAATTGAAATAAAAGTGGTATAATGAACATGTTATTTCAATTTTGGAGTTGCCATGGATAATAGAGCAGGAATATACAAAAAGAATTTATCAGGCGAAATGGCTTACAAATCATTTATGCCATCAGTTTTACCACCTAATCCATCAATAGAACTCAATAACGAAATTGTTGATTTGTTAGTCAAAGCAAATAAACAACTAGCTTTGCTAGAGGGAATTTCAAGCAGAATTCCTAATATTCATTTGTTTATTTCTATGTATGTTAGAAAAGAAGCTCTTATGTCTTCTCAAATTGAAGGTACTCAAGCAACTCTAGAAGATGTCTTAGATCCAATGCTTGAAGAAAATACCAATAGACCTGTTGGTGACGTTGTAAATTATATTAAAGCTACTGATTTTGCAATAAATAGATTAAAGGAACTTCCTTTGTGTAATCGCTTAATTAAAGAAACGCATGAGGTTTTGCTATCAGGTGTTAGGGGACAAAACAAAAGTCCTGGTGAATTTAGACATTCTCAAAATTGGATTGGTGCAGCAGGATGTAATTTACAAAATGCTCGTTATATTCCACCTTCTGTTGAGGATATGAATCAAGCAATGTCTGATTTAGAAAAATATATCAATGGCGATGATGAGCTTGATGTACTGATAAGAGCAGGTTTAATTCATTATCAATTTGAAACCATTCACCCATTTTTAGATGGTAATGGTAGAATAGGGCGCCTTTTAATAACTTTATTTTTAATGGAAAAGAAAGTTTTAAGCACTCCGGCATTATATATTTCTTATTTTTTAAAGAAAAATAGAATTGAATATTATGACCGCATGAATGAAGTGCGCTTAAAAGGTAATTATGAACAATGGACTAAATTTTTCCTTGAAGCAGTTTATGAGTCAGCAAAAGATGCAGTTGAAACCATAGATAAATTAACAGTTTTACATGATAATTATTGTTCGAAAATTGAAAGTTTGGGGCGCCGAGCTAAAAATGTTATGCGAGTTTTTGAATATTTAGAATCAAATCCTATTATTGATATTCAAAAAACTTCAAAGGAACTTGATATAGCATTTAATACTATATCTAGCATAGTAAAAGACTTGATTAGTATTGGTGTTCTTGAACAAACTTCAACTCAGAGCAGAAATAGAACATTTGCTTATAAAGAGTATTTGGAAATTTTAAAAGAAGGAACATAGATGAATAATTGTGATTCCCCTCAATACAATATTAAAAATGATGAACTTGGATATTCATATTTAGCATATTATTTTGCCAAAATAATAAAAGATTGTAAACCCGTTGAAAATTCATTTGTGATCGGTATCTCTGGAAAATGGGGAGACGGTAAAACAACTTTAATTAACTATATAAAACAAATTTTGAATTATAGCTATGCTCAACAATGTGATTTAAATTTAAATAATTATAGAGATGTATTAGAAAATATTAAAATTCGCAATTATAATGAAACGAAAGTAGAATTAACACAGAATAAAATAAGTAAATTAACTATTTTAAACACTATAATTATTTTATTAACTTTACTGATTGAATTTTTTATTAATTTCAATATCCTAGGTGCTAATATTAAATTCACCGATATTTATTTTATTCTTTTAATTGTATTGTTAATTATTTCTATTCCAGGGATTCGAACTTTTTTAAGTGAAATTGCTAAGCATATATTAGATATAGTATTGGATTTGTATCAATTAGAGCAAAAAACTACATTTAAGCCTTTAGAAATTATTGATTTCAATCCTTGGCATTATCAAAACAAAGAAGATATTTTAGAAAGTTTTTTTAAATTATTAGGGCAAAAAATAAAAATTAAAGATAATAAAAAATATAGCAATAATGTCAACCTTTTGCTGCAATATCTTTCTTGCCTTACTAATATTAAATTACCAAATATTCAATGTGAAAATACTGATGTAACAAAAATTAAGGAATATATAAAAAAAGAACTTTTAAAAAGACAAACCAAATATTTAATAATAATTGATGATTTGGATAGAGTATCCGTACAAGAAGCATTAGCGGTATTTAAGGCTGTCAAATTGTTAGCTGATTTTCCAAATATTGTTTATTTATTGGCATATGATAAAGATATGTTGATGAATCAATTCCCTTTGCAAAATACAAATTATATTCAAAAAATAGTACAGCTTGAAAAAGGGTTACCAGTAATACCGAGCACAAAATTAAGAGATATATTTATTGCTAGAGTAACAAATATTATAAATAAAAAAGATGTAAATGTAATAAGAGATACTCTTTTAGAAAATTATGAAAAAATTCTTTCAAAATTAGTTATTAATATTAGAGATATTAATCGTTTTGAAAATTCATTTTATTTAAATTATATTACGCATCAAAACATAGAAGAAATAAATATTGTAGATTATGTATTCTTAGCTGTTTTAGAAGAACTTGATAATAAAACTTATAAATTAATATATGAAAATAAAGATTTATTATTTGAAAACGTAAGTGCTATAGATTTACAAAAACACGCCAATTTTATTAAAAATTTAAGCAATAACAAAGGGTTTAATATATTTTCTTATTTATTTTCAAATTATTTAGGTAAAATCGAAGAAATTATGA
>JAZTXF010000110.1:0-28877 GCA_045636305.1 Candidatus Gastranaerophilaceae bacterium
CTAATAGCGATAATCACAGCTACTACATCGAACTCGCTGAAACTCAAGCAGGCATTAAAAAAGAGCCTACTAATGAGGCTCTAAATTTAAATGGCGGGACTGACGAGGCTCGAACTCGCGACCTCCTGCGTGACAGGCAGGCACTCTAACCAACTGAGCTACAATCCCATCTACTGGTACATGACAATTATACTTTGCTAAATTTTTTTTTGCAATATACATTTTTATATTTTTTTTGATGATTTTCTGCTAATTTTTTTTAAAACATCATCAAATTTTTCTATTGGAGTAAACTTATACCCACAACCTTCCTTTAAAGTCCCACCCAACAAAAAAATTTCTTCTTGAGGATATCTCCTACATATCCCTGGTCTTTTTTTATGTATTTTACAGTGCTTAGTTTCTTTATCCAAATTGCAACATTCAAAAAACAATCCTGTTTCATCCTCACCAATAACTGTTAAATAAGTATAAAACGGATGCAATAACTTAAGTTTGTTAAACTCATCTAAAGTTTTAACTACGCCTTTCATATGTTTTACATAAATATGGGTACAGCAAGCACCACACCCTATGCAATGACCTTCTCTATAATATTTTTTACGAAGTATATTTTTAAGAAAAAATTTTTTCACGGAAAGAAACACTATTTTTTACCCTCTTTTGCCTTAAATATAGCATAACGCAATTCTTGTTTCTTTCTACTAGCCCATTGATAAATCTGAGAATTCAACTGTGATAAAACAACAATTCTATCACAAAAAGCTATTGCTTGTTCTCTCTTATCATTTTTTTCAAATTCTTCAATTTTAGATACCAAATTCTTAACAATTATTCTTTCAGGATGAATCATTAAATTTAGTTTTTTAATACTTTCTTGAATACGTTCACTATCATCACCACTTAAAATACTATAATTTTCATATTCATCTAAAGCCTCTCTGTATTTCAAGTTGTTTTCCAGCTCTAAAGCTACATTTAAATGCTTAATTGTATCATAATCTTCTTTAATTTTAGACTGAGTATATGCTGCTATTTTTTCAACTTCAGCAAAAGATTTATTTTGATTTTTGTAGCTGTTTAAAAATCTTCTAAAATAACAATATGCCAACTCGTATTCTTTTAATGAAACATATGCGTTACCAATATCGACCAAACAAATTTTTAAAGAATCATCCACATAATATGCCATCTTATAATATTCAATTGCTTTTTTAAAGTTTCTGTCTAAAGCAAAGACTTTTGCAACGTTTTGTATTACTTTTGGCAATAAAGGATAGGTTTTTAGAGCCTTTATATAAAACTGAACAGCTGTATTTACATCGTCTGCAGCAATTGCTGCCGCTCCTTTTTTTAATAAGTTACTCGCTTTATTTCTAACTTCTACAACAAGCTTAGTGACATGTTTGAATTCTTTACTGTCGGTATCTTGAGAATACTTCATAAAACGTTCATAATATACCATTCCCTGAAAACGTTCTTCTCTTCTGGAATAAGCTATTGCTAAATTGTAATTAATTTGTGGGTTTTCCGGCTCTATGCTCAATGCAATATGCCAATATATTAACGCTTGCTTTATTTCACTTTGAGAAAAATATGCATTACCTAAACCCAAAAATGCTTGATAGCAAGTTGGATTTTTACTTATTGCTTTTTGCCAAAACTGAATTGCATCATTGATAGAACCCAATTTGAGATAACAATTACCAATTAAATTAGCATACGAACCCGTTTTATCGTGTTCATAACTATTTATAAGAAGGTTTAGAGCTTTACTATAACTTTTACCCTCATACAGCAAAATAGCAGAATGAAGTTTATCATCATTCAAATTAGTACTATCCGACGTCAAAAAATTTTCTTCTACAGCCTCTGACATCTATCTAACCAATTATATCATCCAAGAATTTTTGATTGTCTAACAAACTTTCAAGATCATCATCTGTGAATGGAGATACAACTCCATCAGAAAACAATTGTTCCATTATATTCACATGTGAATCATCTGATTCATCAGAAATAACCAGTGATGCGAACCTTTTAATATCTTGCTCTTTTTCATACAAATTAATAGCTTCATTAGATATATTAGTTTCGTCTATTAAATGAAAATTGTTAAATGGAGAGGTCGTATACTTTCTCTGCGCATCAGAAATTTGTACAATACTATTGTCTCGACTGATATAATTGTTAATATTATCATTATATATCCCGTTTAACACTTTTACTTTTATCCTCCACATTACTATTATCACTTATTTTTCCCAAGTTCATACATCCAAAAGGTTTATTTATATAAACCCAAAGGTCTATCTTTCTCCTCTAAATACATGCTTTTTATATCTTTGCTACAATAAAAGTATGAGAGTTGTTATCTTAGGTTCTTCAGAAATGTTGTACTCAATGATTGAAGGGATATTAAAAACAAATGCCCAAATCGTTGGTATTGTTAATTGGCAAAGTATAAAGAAAAAGTCTTTTTGGAAAGCTCTTAAATCTGATTACATACAAAAAAGTATTGAAAAGCTAAAATTGCCTATTTTAAGAATTAAAAGTGCAAATTCAAAAGAGTTTAAATCTGAGTTATTAAAACTTAATCCGGATTTGCTCATTGTTGGAACTTGGGGTGAAAAAATAAAAAAAGAAATATATGATATTCCAAAAATAGCGGCTGTTAATATACATCCCTCTTTATTGCCGAAATATAGAGGCGCAAATCCATACTCAAGAGCAATAATGTTTGGAGAAACTAAATCCGGTGCAACGATTCATTTATTAAATGAAAAATTTGATGCTGGTGCTATTTTGTTGCAAAAAGAAGTTGATATATTGAACACAGATAATGCGCAAACTTTAAAAACAAGAATATGCAAAATAATACCTTCAATGTGTGTTGAGCTTATACAAAAACTTGACTCGGAAATTTTGGTTCCAAAGGAACAAAATAAAGAAACTGCATCATATTATCCTCATGTAAAACCAAATGAAATTGTAATAGAAACAGACAAAATGACATTTCAAGAAATTCATAATAGAATTAGAGGCTTGGCTCCTTGGCAAAGCACCTATCTTTTATATAAAGATGAATATTTTAAAATATTTGAATATAACCAAACATCTAAATATATAAAAAGAAATAGAAATAATCTCTGTTTAGAAACGAAAGATAACAAATTTATATATTTTAAAAATCTTCAAGCATTTGGCGGGATAAAAAAATATTTCACCTCAATAATTCTTAATTTGTTGCACTTGTAAAAATTTACAGCTACAATTTATAACATGAAGAACTTTAAAACATATTTTTTAATAGTAATATTTTTCTCCATTATTGCAATTGTAACCTATTGTCTTATGGAAACCCTTATTGAACCAAGAGTAACTAATTTTTGTACTAAATTTTTTACGCATAAAAAGGCAAATGACAATGTTGTTATGATTATGATTGATCAAAAATCCTTAAACAAAATTCGTTGGCCATGGAAGAGAAAACTATATGCGCAAATAATTGAATATGTTAATGATTATGGACAAGCATCAGTTATAGCACATGACTCGCTGATTCACTCTCCTGATATTGATTATCCTGAATCTGATGAATACTTTTTTAACACAATTGAAAAATACAGCAATTATATAACAGCTTTTGACGCTGGAATAGACGTGTCCGCACAAAATGCTTTAAATACTTCTGCTTTAAATATATTAAACAAAAAATCTGTTCTTAATATAACAAATGATAAGAAATTGCCAAAATCACCCTTCAACAGTATATTAAATCTTTATTTGAAGCAAATTGAAAGTGCTCAAAATTTTGGAAGTGTAATAACACCAATAGATAATGATGGATACATTCGAAATGCGCTGCCGGTTGTAAGAATTAATGATAAGTATTATCCAATGTTGGCTTTTGCTGCAGCAGCAAAGCACAAAGGGGTAAATGAGTTTGAAGTTAAAGATAATATTTTATGTGCTAAAGGCGATTGCAATAAAATGAATATAAGGGTAACAAATACTAATTATGGGCTCTTGATGAAAATTAATTGGTATAAACCGATAGATGAATTTAGTACTCATAAAACATATTCAGCGATAGATATTATTGAGTCGAACGATGCAATTAAATCAAATGCGGAACCTGTTATTCCGCCGGAAGTGTTTAAAAATAAAATAGTCATTATTGGAGCTGCTGCTAAGGTTAAGAGTTTGGAAGATATAAAAAGCACTCCCATTATTGAAAAGACACATGCCGGCGCAGATATTCAAGCAACGGTTATCAGTAATATTTTAGAGAACAATAGTAAATATGAAATAACAATAACTCAAAAGAAGGTTATAGCCTTACTAAGTGTTCTTTTTAGTGTGTGGCTTGTTGCCTCATTTGGGCTATCGGTATCATTGATAACAACTGGTATATTAATTTTGAGTTATATTATAACAGCACTTACCCTATTTGTTAAAGGAATAATTATTCAAATAATTACCCCGCCTTTATTAATTTTACTTGTTATATTTGCTGGTTTTACTTTTAGATTTTTAATAGAGGGCAAAAAGAAAGAACAAATCCAAAATGCGATGGGATTGTATATTTCCAAAGATATAATGAAAAATGTCGTTAAGAATATCGATAATCTTCAGCTTGGCGGAAAACGTGCAAATATTTCTGTATTGTTTGCCGATATAAGAGGTTTTACATCCATATCAGAAAAACTTTCCGCAGAAGAAGTAACTGAAATATTGAACGAATATTTTTCAGCGGTTGAACCTATCATAAGGAAACACAATGGTGTATTAAATAAGTTTATTGGAGATGCAGTTCTTGCTATATTCGGAGAACCTATTCAAGATAAAAATCACACCATAAACGCAGTTTTATGCGCCAATGAAATGCACGAAAAAATCATAAAATTACAGAAAAAATGGGACTTAGAAGGAAAACCCCACATAGAAATAGGGGTGGCGATTAATACAGGAGAGGCTTTTGTTGGCAACATAGGTTCTCCTGAACGTATTGAATATACAGTAATTGGTGACACCGTTAATACAGCAAGCAGAATAGAATCATATAACAAAGTCTATAAAACAAGATTTTTAATAAGTGAATCAACATATGAAAAAGTAAGTCGTTTTTGCGATGTAATAAAAATTAGAGAAGTTGCAATTCGAGGAAAATCAAAAAAAATAAACATTTATGAAGTGTTAAAAGTAACCAAACCTGATGATAATCAATAAAGACACACTATCACTTATCCAACAAGCTATTGATATTGAAGCCCAAAACAGTTATACAAATGTTCAGGGCAAATATCAGAAATTTGCTGATTTTATAAAAAAACAACTATACACATTTTATAAAGAATCGAACAAAGATACAAAATGGTTGGGCGTTATTGAATGTTTTGAAAAATATGATATGGATAATCTTCCTGGCCGCAAAAATAGCATAAACACTCTTATTAAAGTTATCAAAAACTACAATAAAAAAGATAACCAAACTAAAAAAATACTAATTAAAACATTAAAAACTACAGATATATCAAATATTAAAGGAATTGGTCCTAAATTATCATTTTTGTTCAACAAATTAGGTATTTTTACAGCATACGACCTACTAACATATTATCCAAAAAAACATATTAACTATGCATCACGCACATTAATTAGAAACCTAAAAGAGGGGCAAGATGCAACTATATACGGGATTATAAAAAGCATATCAGCATATACAACTAGAACAGGATTAGGGGTATTAAAAGTAAAAATTGAAGACGAGAGCGGAAGTATAGAATTAAGTTTTTTCTACCAAAAAGCTTCAAAATACTTACTTGAAAGATACAAAAAACAATTTCCGACAAAAGCAACTATCATGATTTCAGGCAAAGGAAAAAGGGATAAATACACCGGAAAAATGACTCTTGCCAATCCTGAACACCAAATTATTTCAGCCGACTTTGAAGAAAATAAAAATTTAAATATGGGACGAATTGTTCCTATTTATGGACTTACTGAAAATCTAAGTATAAAAACATTACGAAGGGCTATTTTTAACACAATAAATGATTTCAAATATGAAATTAAAGAAGTTTTACCCCAATACTTAATTGACAAATACAACTTTATACCTAAATTTGATGCAATATCTCAAATTCATTTTCCTGATAACGAAGAAAATATTGAAAAAGCCCGTAAAAGACTTGTTTATGAAGAATTATTTTTATTTCAACTTGGTTGCGCTCTTTTAAGAAAAGATAATCTAAATTCTCTAAAATCTGTAAAAATAAAAACTAAAAAAGATGGGCTGGTACAAAAATTTATAAAAGACCTACCATTTGAACTTACATCAGCACAAAAAAAAGCAATCCTTGAAATCTCAAATGATATGAAAACAGGAAAACCTATGCAAAGATTGCTTCAAGGTGATGTAGGTAGTGGAAAAACCATTGTTGCGTGCATAATGCTCCTTTCCGCGGTAGAAAACGGTTTTCAAGGTGCTTTAATGGCGCCCACTGAAATTCTGGCACAACAACACTTCTATAACTTCTCAAAATGGTTAGCACCATACAATATAAATGTCGGTCTTTTTATCAGTGCAAATAAAGCTAAATTAAAAAAACAGATAGAAACAGATTTAAGAAATGGACAAATAGACATAGCTATAGGCACTCACGCACTATTACAAGAAAATGTGTCTTTTAATAATTTAGGTGCAATAGTAATTGACGAACAACATCGTTTTGGGGTAAAACAACGCTCATTACTAAGAACAAAAGGAGAAATGCCCCAAGTTTTAACAATGACAGCAACTCCTATTCCTAGAACTTTATCATTAACTATACATGGTGATTTAGATTTATCTATCATCGATGAACTACCAGGAGGAAGAAAACCTATAAAAACAGCTTTATTAAAAGCAGGTGAAAGAAATAAGGCATACTCATTAATTAAAAAAGAAGTTATATCCGGTCATCAAATATACATTGTATTTCCATTAATAGAAGAAAGCGAAACCCTAAGCGCAAAAGCTGCTACAATAGAAGCTGAACGATTACAAAAAGAAATTTTTCCACAATATAAAATTGGACTTCTTCATGGAAAATTGAGAAACGAAGAAAAAGATAAAGTTATGAATGATTTTAAAAATGGACTTTATCATATTCTTGTTAGCACAACCGTTGTAGAAGTAGGTGTAGATGTAAAAAATGCTACTGTAATGATTATTGAAAATGCTGAAAGATTTGGACTATCGCAACTTCATCAACTTAGAGGTAGGGTAGGCCGCTCTGACCTACAGTCTTATTGCATCTTAATTAGTTCAACGAAAAATGAGGATACTATAAACAGACTTAAAATTATGGAACAGACCAACAATGGATTTATTATTGCGGAAAAAGACCTTGCAATAAGAGGGCCTGGAGAATTTTTAGGAGTAAGACAAAGTGGATTACCCGATTTTTCAATTGCGGACATTTCCAAAGACACAACCATTTTAGAACAAGCACGAAATGATGCCTTTGAACTCGTAATGACAAAAGGTCTAGAAAATTTTCCAAAACTACAAAAAGAATTAAATGAAAAAAAAGAAGTAAATAACTATTTAATTAACCCTGCTTAAGATTATTTGTTTTGATTATTAGACCTCGTGAATGAATCCGGATCAATCAAATTGTTAATGCAATACTGACTTTCCATAGACATTAATCTACGTTTAGAACGTGCGAATTCCGTCATTGAACGTATTTTTAACATACTATTCTTATGTGACAGTAAATGAGAAATATATCCTATATTTGCTACTTGCATTTTAACCCTATCTATTCACACTATCATTTTAAATAAAAATATTTAAAAATCAAACCTTCTATATAAATAAAAAATAAATAAATTAACAAATTATTTTTTTTAATAAAAAATTTACATTTTTTATAATATTTGTTAATATTCATCTGGAGGTAAAAAATGAGTAAAAAAATTATTATTATATCCGGAAAGCAATTCTGTGGAAAAGATACTTTGGCAAAACTTATAAGAGAAACATATCCAAACTTCAAAAGAATTGGACTTGGAGATGCGATTAAAATAGAATATGGCGAACAGAAAGGGTTAACTTTTGAAGAAATAGAACAAAATAAACCAATGTATCGTGCAGATTTACAAGCTCTTGGAAATTTAAGAAGAACACAAGATGTAGATTACTGGATAAAAAAAACTATCTCTTTACCTGACGATATTATTGTTCCTGATGTGAGAGTTCAAAGAGAATATGACTACTTTAAATCAGCTAATGCATTTAAAATAAGAGTTAATGCTTCTAAGGAAGTTCGAAGCAAAAGAGGTACTCTTGCCGCTGAAAATGATATTACAGAAACTGCATTGGACGAAATTACAGATTGGGATTTGGTAATAAATAATAACGGGACCTATGAAGAATTAATTGAAAATTCTCAAAAAGCACTCACTGAGATTAAAGAATATTTTGCGCTTTAACCAGTAATAATGTTTAAACCATTAAATATGGCTTTTACATTGGCTTTCATTGTGCTTGTATCTGTGGCGCGTGCTACTATTGGTTCACCATTTAAGCCTTCCAAATGAATAATTGTCATAGCCACAGCTTCTGATCCCATAACGTCCTCATCAATTGCCTGTTGCTCGTAGTGTAATAATTTTTGTGGAAATCCTGCTATTTCCAGAGCTTGTAGGCATGCTGCCAATGGTCCGTTTCCGGTACCGTTTAACTCATACTTTTTGTCGTGATGCATAAATTGTAAATGAAATAATCCGTCTTTTATTTTTACAAAATCCAGCAACTCAAAAGAGCCGCTTGGTTCAAATACCTCTTTCTTGTACAAGTCAATTAATTCTTTATCTGTCAACTCTCCGACTTTTTCCGCACAATCTTTGATAGTCGGGGTAATACGAACAGCTTCTTGCATAGTTATTGGATACCCGGCTGAAGATATAATTTCAAATACTGCGGTTTTGCCTGATTGAGAAGTGAATCCAATTTTCTCATCATCAGAGCGGCCGATAAGTGACGGATGAATAGCTCTATATGCGCCTTTTTCCATATTCTTAGTTTTAACTGCACCATCTTGGTGTATTCCGCTTCTGTGTGCTAATGAATCAGGACCAATTAATGGCGCTTTTTCATAAATAGGCACATTCGCCAGCTCGGAAACAACAAGTGCTGTTTCGTATATTTTACTCAAGTTAAGCCCCGTCTGAATTCCTGAATTGTGCAGCGCTATAGCAACTTCATACATATTAGTATTTCCGGCTCTCTCTCCCAAACCATTTAATGCACATTCTAATTGAACAGCTCCCGCAAAATAACTCTCAACAGTAGCTGCCGTCGCCATACCTAAATCATTATGGCAATGAACTGAAATGGATATATCTTTAGGCAAAGCTGTATAAACTTTTTCAACCATATCTACAAAAGTTTTAACCCTGTATCTTTCAACGGTATTTGGCAAATTTATAATCGTAGCTCCGGCCTTAACTATATCTTGTAAAGAACTAATGACCCAATCTAAATTCTCAACACAATCACCAAAATGCTCTACTGAAAATTCAACTTCCCCCTTTTTACCGGTTAAAGATTTAGCAAAAGTTACAGCTTCTAATGCTAACTTTCTAACTTCTTCCGGTTTTTTATTTAAAACATACTCCATATTAAATGGACTCATTGTTATAAAAGTATGTATTCTAGGTTTACTTGCTGCTTCTATAGCTTTTGCGACTTTTGCAATATCGTGTTCTACAGCGCGTGCAAGCCCTGATATAACCATATTGTCAGGTGAAATTTCTGCTAAGCGTTTGCAAGCATCAAAATCCATGTCAGAAGCAGCAGGAAAACCAACCTCCACGCCTTGAACACCAATTTCTGAAAGATAATTAAATATAATTTCTTTTTCTTGTAAATCCCAAGGCTTTTTTAAAGACTGGTTCGCATCTCTTAATGTAATATCATAAAAAAATGGTTGACGTTGCATATTCCACCTATAATCATTCTAAACAATGTCTATTATATTATGATTAATAGGTATTTTCAAGCATAATTAAAGCTTTTTAAAAAAGTTAACCACTGCAGAAAAAGTTTTTGCAACTCCTTTTCCCAGAGCTTTTATTCCTTCAATAGGATTTAATTTTCCTTTAGATGCAATATAACCGGCTATGTACAAAAATAGTGCTGCAGTTGCAAATTTTTTGATAGAAGAATTTTCAGGCTCTTTTTCTGTTGCTTTCGTATATATATCCTTAATTTCAGGCGCGACAACTCCTTGTTGTGGAGTATTGAGTTGGGGATAATTAATTCCATTCATATTGTGTTGATAATTATTAGGCATATACCTTGCGCCGGGGGGGACAATAACATTATCCATTAAATACGCGTGTGCATCAAATCCTAATACGCCCTTTTTGGCTAAGATATCTAAAGATGCCGAATTTCCAATACTCATAACTTACCTTCCTTTACTATTATATAAAGTATTTTTTTGAAAAAAAATTGCCTTTTTTTATTAATTAACTATAATTAAATGATAAGGATAGAATATGGCATCATTAATTGAATCATTTAAACTTATTTCAACCGATAGTAATGTTTTAACAAAAATTGGAATATTTAGTTTAATTCCATTTACCGTTCATACTTTAATCAGTGATAAGATATTGTTGTTTAAAGGGAGTGGAGCTTTATTTGTTATAATATTATCACTTATCTACTTCGGAATACTTTTACAAACGTTATCAAACTCAATTCAAGAAAAAGCCGAATTACTACCAAATTATAATGTTTTTAAATTATTTGTAGTAGGTGTCAAAGGATTTATATCGACAGGACCGGTTATTTTTCTATCGTTTTTGGCACATAAAAAAATATTATTGGCATTAAATACAACATTACTGCTTTCTAAAATTATACTCACTGTTGTATATTTGTTTTTAATATCATTTGTAATATCAAGCATTATTTTTTATTCAAAAAATTTAAAAATATATGATGGGCTAAACATAAAAAAAATATTAAAAAATTTTCATGAAGTAATTCCATATATTGCAATAACCGCATTAGTTGGAATACTCATTAATTTAATAATTGCATTGCCTGTAGGATTTATGATATATGGCTTATTTCATTTAGGTAAAATACTTAATTATGTAATATGTGTAATAATCACAGTAAACTTACTTGGTTTGTTTCAGAATTTTTCGCAACTATATTTTGAGCAATTCAAAGATTAAAATAATAAGACTTGATTTTTTATATTTAGCGAGCATAATATAGTTGTAAGGTAAATTCCTAGTGGGCGTAAGAATTAGATGCCGCACTTGAAAATTAAATATCGCGGGATGGAGCAGTCTGGTAGCTCGTCGGGCTCATAACCCGAAGGTCGTTGGTTCAAATCCAGCTCCCGCAACCAATTATAGTAAGACTTCCTTGTTGGGAAGTCTTTTTGTATTTCTCTCGCTGGCTTTTCACCAAGGTTCACCTGTGCTTCGCTCCGGATATAGACTCAATCGTCCTCTCTTTGTTACGGCGTTTCGCTTTGTAAACTCCAGTGCCCCCAACTGTTTAATAAAAGAGGGGCTCTGTGATTTGGACTCTCTTTTTTTGGGTGTGTGTAAATTTTTAAAATTAGAGTCAAAGTTTATCATATTCTCTTTTTATTTCTTGAATATCTTGCCACATAAGCCATTTAGGACTACCCTTTTCTTTGGAATCATTTCTTAAAAGATATGATGGATGGAAAATTGGCATTAACTTCGCACCATGGACTATTTCTCCTCCTTGAAACCATTTTCCTCTGATTTTTGTTATGCCTCCCAAATTAGGTAAAATCGATTGGACTGCAACATTTCCGCATAATAAAATTATCTTAGGTTTTAAAATATCTATTTGTGCTTTTAAATATTCCCAGCAAGCTTCTTTTTCTTCTTGCAAAGGATTTCGATTTTCGGGTGGGCGACATTTTAATGTATTACAAATATAAACGTGTTCTTCTCGGGTTAATCCAACTGATGCAAAAATTTTATCTAATAGTTGCCCTGCTTTTCCTACAAAAGGTTTTCCTTGACGGTCTTCATAAAACCCCGGCGCTTCTCCTATGAGCATTAATTTAGTGTTTGCAATTCCATCATCAAAAACTATATTTGTTCTGCTCTTTGCTAAAGAGCATTTTTGACATGATAAACACTTTTCTTTTATTTTATTAAGTTCTTCTTGCATAATCTCAGGATTGTATCATCAGAAATATTTGAATGCAAGTAATAAAATAATTTTAATTTGCATCTTTTTGGGTCGTTTTATGATAAAATTTTTGTATTAATAATTATATGAGGGCTAGTTTGTTAAATTATGATAGTATTGGATAAATCTAAATCTGAAATCAAAAGGATTCTTCTTGCTTGTTGTACGTGTATGCGGCCACAAATGTTAAAAGCAGCTTTGCTTTCATTAAAAAACATAGTTGTTCCAGCAAATGTCATTGTAGAGGTTTTGGTTGTTGATAATGATAAAGAGCAAAGCGCAAAGCTTGTTATTGATGATTTAGAAGATATTGGGTTTAAAATTAATTATGCGGTAGAGCCCGAAAGAGGCTTGGCATCAGTAAGAAATAAGCTGTTAGAAGTTGCTTCTAAAATGGATGTTTCTCATTTGATGATGTTTGATGATGATGAAATCTTAGCAGAAGATACATTAATGGCACATGTTCGTCTTTTGGATAAATATGATGAAGATATTGTTAGTTCAGGCATATGTGTGAATGTGTTTGATGAAAGGACGCCACAATATATTAAGTCTAACTTTATCTACAAAAGAAAATTTTCATATTCAAAGAAAGTAGGAACTATAAAAAAATCTTGTGCTACAGATAATCTCTTTATGCCTATGTCTATTGTTAAAAAGCATAATTTGAGGTTTTTTAGTGAATTTGTGTTTATGGGCGGTGAGGATATTAGTTTTACAGAACAAATTAGTAATTTAGGATATAAAATTATTCATAATAGTGATTCTTTTTTGTATGAGCCGGTTACTGAGTCTAGAGCTAATATTAAATATGTGTTAAATAGGGCTTATTTTGCAGGTTTTTGTGGACCTCATATTCGGTTTAAAAATGAAAAAAATAAATTTAGAAAAAATATGTA
Organism: Candidatus Gastranaerophilaceae bacterium; assembly: GCA_045636305.1. GTDB lineage: Bacteria > Cyanobacteriota > Vampirovibrionia > Gastranaerophilales > Gastranaerophilaceae > RGIG2134. The sequence goes on from JAZTXF010000110.1 coordinate 13,153, forward strand.
TTTATTGAAATTGTTAGTTGTTCTTTTGTTTAATTGTTTGTTCTTTGGGGTGTCAATATTTTGTGGGTTTTCTGTAATGCTCAATTCTTTGACTAGAATTTCAAAAACATACGGAAAAATAATTGGGACAATAAGTTCAAAACCTTTGGATTTTTATAGAAATATACAAGGAAAATAATTGAAAATAAAAAAAGCCTACTTTCGTAGGCTGTGAGTGCAGATGTATTATCAATATTCAATTTTTATTTGATTTAATTTGTCTGTGTCTGAGGCCTCTTCGATTTTTTCTTTAAAACATAGATATTGTACATTCCATAAAGCACCGGTGTACTCTGTAACAAGTTGTGCTATTTCTTTTAAATCAGACTCGGTAAACTCAAATTGTACATCGTCCTTAGATAGCCATTGTACACTATCAATTGCGCCTGTTTGTATTAAAGTAAGATTTGATATAATCTTAGAAAGATTAGCGGCAGATGTTTCAAAAATAGCGTTTTTGTAAAGAACAGAGCCGGTTTCTTCTGCAAGATAAGCTTTTTCCAGATTTTCTTTTAGTTTTGTTTCTTTTGCTTTAGCCAGTTTATTATTAATGTATTCATTGTCAACTTTTATGTAATCATTGTTTTCCAGGATATAAGTATCTTGAGTTGCTTCTATTTTATCTAAGTTGTAAATTTCTTTGTCAAGAATATTATCAGTATAAAATTTTATTTTTCCGTTTTGATAGCCTAAATATTTTGTTTTCATTATAATGCCTCACTTTCAGCGCCTTTTGAGTAAATAAAATAAAAATTAAGCAGGTTTCCGTTAGAAGTATAAGAGAGTATTACAGTATCTCCCTTTGTCGCAGATACGCAACAAGTTAATCCATATGTACCACTGGCATTATTAAAATCAATAATCCCTGAGTTTGTATTGTGAAGTTGTATATATTCGCCTGCCTGTGCTGCAACTTTATGGATAAAAAACCATCCGTCAGAGGGGGCGGTGTATTTTGAATTTGTAGCCCCAAGTGTTAATTGGACTTTTTTTGAAGATGGTAGTGCATTTTTTGCAATCATTTGTTGCGCTGTATTTGTTATATTTGTTAAATCGGTATCTGCTTTACCATTTATATCTGTGGCAATATTATCAATATTTATTTCGCAATCTGTTTTACTTCCTGTTGCAACAGTAATGTAGTATAGCACTTTTATTGTTTGAGGTTGAACGGTCTCACTGTTGCCGTATACTTTATCTAAATCGGAGTTTGTGCTTGTCGTTGTTTTAGAATAGTTTGCATATTCTGTGAAGTTTGTAGGTTCTGCTTTTGTGTATTTGTTGCCGTCAAAACTAGATGTATTATATGCAACGGTATGTGTGTGTTCAATACTTGGCAGGCCGGCTTCTGTCAAATTGCCTAAGTCATTAATTTCTGTAGTACCTTCTATTATTCCGGTAATTTTAGGTAAGCGGACAGAGTTAGTGTTTTTGTCATATACAAATTTCCCGCAAACACCATAATCTGTTATACTTTGTTGCCATGTTGTTTCATCTGTAAATAAATTTGAATTTGTTTCCTTTAATTGAACAATATATTCAAAGAAATTGTTGTATATGCCTCCTCCGTATAAAATTGAACCGTCAAGCAAATGTAAGCTTGCATCTTTTATCGGTACTATTGAGGTTACAATTTCCCCTATATAATGTGAAGCACCTGCGTTTTCTTTTATTGTTTTTTTTGCATTTTCTGTTAAATTTGATAAATCAATATTTGCAGCATTTGTGTTTAGGTTTTCCATTAAATTGATAATAGTGTTAAAATTTGCATTCACTTCGCTGGCTTTTGCTTTTGTGCCGGGGATGAATGTGTATGGAACTTTATATGTGGTCATTTTTCCTCCTTTATCTATAACTGTAAGCTGCTTACAATTCAAGTATTACATTTCGGAGGGTTGTATCATAAAAAAATAATTATTTTAGTTCCATTTTTACCAGTAATAAATTTTTATGGATAGCGTTAACCATTTCTCAAACCAATTTTTTGAAAATAAATCATCTTCGTTTATATGTGTATAGTGCCAATCTTTAATTATTGCGTCATAAACTATGTTGTCCAGCGCAGTTTCAAAAAATTCTCTTATTTGAGAGGGTGCATAATTAGAGCAAAATAAGTTTAAACACTTTGAATATATCTTTTTAATTTGAATTTGACTATGTTTTTTTTCTAGTAAAAATCTTGCTATATTTTTTTGTAATATTTGCGTTTTGTTACTGTATTGAATGATTCTGAGTGGGATTTTGTGTTGTTTTAATGAACGGAGTTTGTATGGAAGAGTAAGAGCATATGTAAAAGGTGTTAGTTCTCGGACAATTAGTAATCCCAGTTGATTGAGCAGGTTGAGCGTTGAATGTATTTCTGTTCTTTTTTTAAATTTGTAACCACTTTCAAATTTTTTTGTGTTTTTGTTTTTTTTAATATTTCTAAGTGTAAGGAGGTCATCTGTTGTTATTAGCACCCATTCTTTTTCTTTTGCATAATTGAACCAAATTCCGCAACATAAAGAGAATGCGTCTTTAACCTTGTTTTGTTTATCAGGTGGTAGTTTTAAATTTTCTATTATTTGTTCGGATAAAATTGGGATTCCGTTAGTAAAAGAATAGTTATTTTCTTTTGTAGGCGCAGTTTTTCCTATAAATGACAGTTCTAGCCAGATTGGGCGCCATATTTTTTGAAAAAATTCACTTAAAATAAGAATTTGCCCTTTTTTATTTAAAAAGTATGGATATATTTTTAGTGCTTCTTCAGAAGATAATGTTATTTTGATTTCATAAAAGCTTTTTTCAAATGAACCGTTATTCTTTAGAGTAGTAACTATTTCAATTTTGCCTTTGTAGTTTTTTTGTGTAGCAGAAAGTGAAAATTCATAATTGGTTTTTATAATATGTTTTTTGTGAATTTTTTCTGGTTTCTGATTTGCTAAATCTTTTATTTCAAATTCACTGAATTTGTATTTGAACGAGTGTGAGTATTTAGTATTTTCATTTATTAATTCCGAAAAAACTAAATTAAAACAGAACCGATTTACTGCGGTTAAAATCATTGCGGTAAAATCAAATTTTTCTACATTTCCTTTACAGTGCTTTTGATAGGAATTAACCGGAAACATTAATGTAGCTGACATATTCTAACCTCACAACTTTTAATCATAAAAAGCTGTAAAGTGTTTGTCAATTCGTACATGTTAGATTTTTTCTGTAATAAATCTTAAAAATTTTGAACGGGGAAATTCTTTCTATAAGCTCGAAGTGCCTTTAAATCAAGCTCTGCATAAATATAAGACTCTGTAATTTCATCATTTTGTGCAAGAATTTTTCCTTCAAAATCTACAATCATTGAGTGCCCAATACCGTTAAAGTATGGTCGTAATTCTCCGGTATTATTTGCACTGATTAAGTATGCTGCATTGTCGAGGGCTCTTGCTGTATTTATTATTTGCCAGTTTTTTATGAATTGAGCTTTGAACTCTGGGGTTGCGTTGTTAGCAATAAGCCATGAAGCGGGCAAAACAAAAATTTCTGCCCCCATTCTTGTAAGTTTTAAAAAGTGTTCAGGAAAACGTATGTCAAAGCAGATACCAAAACCAATTTTCCCAAAGTCAGTTTGTATAACTTTTAACTGTTCACCAGGGTATGTGTATGAACCTTCGTTGCCACCTAAGTAGTTAAATAAATGTATTTTATCATATTTTGAAATAATATTACCTTTTCTGTCTAAAAGGTAACTTCTATTTAGGCATTTTTCTTTGTCATTGACCAAGATGCTTCCGCAAACAATATATGAACTGTATTTTTTTGCCGTTTCGCTCATGTTTTTAAGTACTATTGATTCTGATGGCTTTTCTGCGTATTTGAAAAATTCTTCATTAGTTAAATTAATACCAGCATTGAAAAATTCCGGCATCACTATTAAGTCATATTTTTTATGCTCGCTATTTTGTAATATGGTATTGATTTTGTCACAATTATATTGAGAATCAGCTTTTTTAGGTGTGATTTGTATGCTTATAACGTTTATTTTGTCCATTTTTGCCTCAGAAACAAAAAGAGCCTGAAGAGGCTCTTTTTGAAATAATAAATACTATTTTACAGCGTTAATAATTGCATTTGTAATATCTTCACCGCCTGAAAGTACAACTCCTTTAGACAGAACCAAATTGTAATTACCGCTTCTTGCTTTGTTTTGAATAACTGTTGATATAGTTTTGTCTATAGCTAAAAGTTTATTAGCATAGTCTTTTTCTATAGCACTTTTTTTTGTGGCAAGTTCTTTTGTGTATTTGTCTTCAAGAGCTTTTTTCTTTTGTGCATCAGTTTCTTTTGCGATATTAGCTTTTGCTGTTTTTACAAAATTTGTTAAATCCGCAACTTTTTTCTTTTGTTCTGCTTTTAGTGCTGTTACTTGTTTAGAGCTGTTAACAACTTTTTGAACATCTACAACCGCAACTTTGTAGTTTTGCGGGATGTCAGACATTGCAAAATTATTAGCAGTAAATCCAATAGCCATAGAAACCGCAGCAACGGCAATAAGTTTAAAATTATTTTTCATATTAAATCCTTTCCTTTTTTTCTTTTATATTTCGCATATTATCATATTTTTTTTGTTTCTGGCAACTTATTAAAGTTTATTATTATTTTCTTTTTTAAAATATTAGCTTAGTGGCTAATATCGATTTTTATTTGTGAGTCATATTATTTATACAAATTAATTGTCTATAAGGAGGTTTTTGTATGAAATTAGAAAATAATGAAAATGTTGAAGCTATGAAAACAGTTTTGGCTATGATTGCACATGATTTAAAATCACCAATTTGTGCTCAAAATAAAATTATTGAATTGTTCTTGGCAGGATATTGGGGAGAGTTAAATGTTGCACAAAAAGATATTTTAGAGTTAATGCTTCTGTCTGGAAATTATTCACAGAGTTTAGTAAATGATATTATGGATATTTATAAGTGTGAGAATAATCACATGAACCTTAATTTAGTAACATTGAATTTTAGTTCTCTTATAAGAGAGTGTAAGGATATGAGTTACCTTTTATGTAAGCAAAAATGTATAAACATTAATTTGCAAATTCCATTCAGTAGTTTTATTTTTGCAGATGAAAAAATGATAAAGCGTGCTGTTATGAATATTGTTTCTAATGCAATAAAGCATGCAAAGGACAACACAAATATTAATATTATTTTAGAGGAAAGAGATAATATTGCTATTTTTAGTGTTCAGAATGAAGGTTCTTATATTACCAATGAAATTTTAAAGAATGTGTTCAAAAAAGGTTATACTTCATTAAGTAACGGTATAGAAGCCGGAACCGGTTTGGGATTATATTTTGTTAAAAATGTAATTGAATTGCATAAAGGAGAAGTTTTTGCAAAAAGTTTTGAATATGGTACAAATATTTTTGGATTTATTTTGAAGAAAAATCTAATAACTTCTTAAAATTCTTTCTGTAATTATCTTTTTAAGTTTTTGAAAAAGTACTTGACAATGATAAAAAAACATTATATAATGGTTGCTCATTCTTAAAAAGGCATGAGGTAAAAAATGAAGGTAAACGCAATACAGAACGAAACTTTTGGCTCAAATATCAGCTTAACTAACAAAGCTGTTAATAAAGGGTATTCTATTCTTGTTAATGGTCAAAAATATGTTGTAGGTGCGTCTTCTGACCATAATAATGCTATATCTTCTTTTTTAAAGGGCATGAATAATTTTTCGAAATCAGCCAATACTCATAAATTAAATGTTATTGCTTAGTTTTAATTGACACTATTTTTAAATCTCCCTATAATTTATGTATGATGGAACGTAGTGAGAAAGTTTTAATAATTCGTTTGGGTGCTATTGGTGATGTTGTTCACACAACTAATCTTTATCGTGCTATAAAACAGTCATATCCTAATGTAGAAATTCATTATATGACAACAAAAACACAGGCATGCTTTTTGGAAAACGATCCTGATATATCAAAAGTTATTGTTATTTCAAAGGATGACTTAAAAATAGCACAATCAAGGGCATTGGCTGGTGTTTTAAGAAAAGAAAACTATAATTTAGCTATAAATCTTCAGCCGAACATAAAAAGTGCTTATTTGCTTTTCTGCGCTGGGATTAAAAAACAATTGAATTACAAGAAAACATTTAGTTTGCATGCTGTTGAAAATTTTTATAGAACTGCAAAAAATTATTTTAAAGACATAAATTTACCTAAAAATATGACGCTTTATATTTCAGAAGAGGCTAAAAATTATGCAGAAACAGAGTTCGAAAATTTGCCTCGTCCGATAATAGCGTTTAATGCTGGTGGTATTAATTCACCTCGACAAGGTAGAACTTATCCAATAGGTAAATGGTTGGAGTTAGGTTTGGCGGTTCAAGAAAAATTTGGAGGAAGTATTATCTTAACAGGTTCAAAGGAAGATGCTGAGGCGTTAAATGTGTTGCAATCTTTGCCAAATTCGCATTTTTATGTTGGAAAAACAACAATAGAGCAAAATGCTGCGATTATAGGAAAGTGTGATTTGATGATATCAGGGGATTCCGGACCTTTACATATAGCAACAGCATTGGGTGTTCCGTCAATAGGTTTATATGGTTCAATGCCAATAGAACGAACCGGTACGTATGGACAGAATTGTGTGTCTTTAAAGTCGGATTTAAAATGTGTACCTTGCAATAGAAGAAAATGTAAGTATTTGAAGGGTAATGATAAAGTTTATGCGCCTTGCATGGAAGCTATTGAAGTAAAAGATATAATTTCAGAGTGTGAAAAATATATTTTAGTTAATAAATAAATACTGGAGGAAATATGAAATTAAAGGAAATTTTGTTAACAGTGATTGCAGTTTGTACGATTGTTTCGGCTTATTTTAGTTATAGTTCGTATAAAACTTTAGATGCCATTGCCGGTGGAAATGCTCAGGCTACTCAATCAAAAGAAACAATTACAAAGAAATATGCAAAAAAACAAACTTATGCAAAAGCTCAAGAAACAGGAAAACCGATGGTTGTGTTTTTCTATGCCGACTGGTGTGGATATTGTAAACGTTTTGCACCTGTTTTTCATAGTGTAGTTAAGAAAAGAGAGTTTAAGAAAAATTTAGCCGTAGCTTATGTGAATTGTGATGATCCTGATAACACAGCATTGGTAAAAGAATATGGTATTCAAGGTTTTCCTACGGTTTATATGGTCTCAAAAGACGGAACTAAAACAGTTGTAAATAATAGTGAATTGTTTGTACCTGATGCAAAAGAAACTTTGTTAGCTAAGTTTTTAAAATTTGCGCAATAATGTTAATTGTTAAATAAAAAATAACCGCCTAAATACAGGCGGTTGTTTTTTATTCTCGAATTTTAATTTTAAATTTGATGAAAAATATTTTAACTAGGATATGTGTTCCGTTTGTTGTTATGTGTAACCATCTTTTCTTTTTTTGTTTTTTTTCGTCAAATAATTTTCCTTCAAGAAAATTATTAAATCTGACTTTTATTGCTTCAATTAGTTCTGGTGGTTGATATATTTGGTCGTGGCTGCTGTTGTATATGTGTTCCATAACATCTGGCAAAAAGACTTCTGTAAGCTTATTTGTTACACAGAAGAATTTTACGGTTCTTTCTATATTGTGCGCAGCCATAGGGTCTTGTGTTATGTATGGGAGAAGTGGTTCAACGAAATCTATATATTTTTTTAGATTTTCGTAACTACAGGCATACGAGCCACCAGCTTGCCAAAACTTATTATTAGCGGTTATGAGTTCGTATGTTTTTTTATACAAATCTAGGCCATAAACTTCTTTGCAAGCTTGTATCGTTGATTTAGCAAAATGGTCATTTATAAAATAGCAACAAGTTAGAGGGTGTGGTTGATAACTTATAAAAGAATTTTTATCAGATTTGAAGACCTTTGTTAGTTCTGGTATAAAGTTTTCAAAGATTAAACAGTCATAATGCACAATATTAATAAATTTAGATTTAACTAGTTCTGGATTATGAGCTAATGCCCAATGACCGGTGTAGTCGTATAGACATTTTTTGTCTTCAATATTGTTTGGTAAATCTCGAACAACTATAATTTTGTCCATTAAATCGCCAAGTTTGTCAATCGGACGCTTGCCCAAAAATAGATATCTATAATTTTTTAGATGCCTAAAAATGTTATTTTGTTCAAGTTTTAGTATTAAATCTTGATCGTGTACAGAAATAAAATTATCAATCATTTTAGTATTTAGTGCTAATTAATAATGTCTGTTTCTTTTTTTAAGTATGATAACTCATTACGTAATGCTTGGTTTCTATCTTTTAGATATTTTATTTTTTGCAAAATAGTTTGAATTTTTATTTTCATAAATAATATATTTAGCCTATAAAAGTGGCGATGTTTTTCAAGTGAAAATATTTTTCTTATAATACTGAGTTTACTTCTTTTTAATGCTTTTTTAATTTGTTCATCAGTGTAATGTTTGTGAATAAGTTGTTCTATTTCGTGATTGTGCATTATAAAGTTTTCTTCTCTAGAGGATAAACCACTTCCATCAAAAGAAGAAACAATTACATTTGAATATTCAAATGTTGCACCATTTTTCATGAAAACAATCCATCTGTCTCTATCACTTACAATTTTGTAATCATCACTAAAATTTCCATATTTTTGGTATAATTCGTTTTTAACAAACATAGAAGGTGTTTGCAGGTTTTGATAGATAAAATAATCTTTTTTTATTTTTTTAGGATTAAAGTAAAAATCTGGCATCCATTTTTCGTGATTTATATTATTTGTATGGCCATAAATAATATCTTTATGTTTTTTATTATTATCAAATATTTTTTCTAAAACTTTAGAATTAAAATAGGTGTCTCCTGCATTTAATAATTGTATGTACTCTCCAGTTGCAAGCGCAAGACCTTTATTTACCGCATCATTTATTCCATTGTCTGGTTCAGATATTAATTTTGTTATTTTGCCTTTGTATTTATTTAAGATTTCAAGTATTTCAGGTTTAGAACCGCCATCTATAACAATCCATTCGAAATCTTTCCAAGTTTGTTTTGCAATACTTTTGCATGTTAATTCCAAATTTGGGTCATTGTAGCATATTGTTATTACTGATAATTTTTTCATTTTTGTTTTCCTTTGTTTTTTATTTGCGATAAGTTTAAATTTATGCCCTAATATAGTTACTATTTTTTCTTTAACGTAAGCATTTTTTTTGGTTTTTATTGAAAAAATGTTTTCTAAGAAATTATTTTTTGTAAAAAATCTTATATTATTAGCTTTATTATAAAAGCGCTCATAATTTTCTGATGGTAAATCTTGTTTTGCCATTTCAAGTAGTTGAGGGATTGCGTTTTTTGAAATATTTAAATATGCATAATAATAGACAAATTCTGCATATTTGTAAAATTTAACTTTGGTCTTTTCAAAAATTTCTGCTTTTATCAATGTATTTTTTACAGAGTTAACTATTGAACTGGCATTAAGTCTATTTATTCTATAAGCGTGGTCAGATGAATTATCTCTAACAACGTAATAGTATAAAAAAGCAGAAACAAAACCAATTTTTTTTGAATTTATAATTGTAGAAATAACAAAATTATGTTCTTCTGAGATTTTAAATGGTTCAAATTTAGCATTAATCTCTTTTATTAAATCTCTTTTATATATTTTGTTCCAGCAATATAAACAAAAATCTTGATAACCATGTTTTAATAGCTTGTCCCATGTATAAATTTGTTTTTTATTTCTTTTATGCGGTTCAACATTAGCAATCCAGCTTCCAGATGAAGAAATTATTTTATAATTACACTGTGCTACTTCACAGTTGTATTCTTTGGCTTTTTTGTATAATTTCTCATACATATCTTCTCTAACCCAGTCATCAGGATCAACAAAAGCTATATATTCTCCTGTAGCTATTTCTATCCCATTGTTACGAGCAACACCTTGACCTTGATTATTTTGATGAATAACTTTAAATCTGGAATCTTTTTCCGCATATCTTTGACATATCTCTAGACTGTTATCCGTTGAACCATCATCAACGCATATAATTTCAATATTTGTTAATGTTTGTGATTGTAGCGAAGCAAAACATCTGTCTAAATATTTTGATGCATTATATATGGGTAAAACTATTGATACGTTAGGTATAACGTTAATTTCATTTGTTTCAGTTTCCATATTTAAGCTCTCTTTCTTTTAACTCTTCTTCTTTGTTTTATAGTAATTCCCAGTATTTTAACTATTCTGTGTGTGCCATCTGCTGAGCGGGTTTTGGAAAAAAGTTTTTTAAGGAATTCTTTTCTTTGCCCGTTTAAAGCGTTTTGTCTTGACATTAGATAGTTCACTTTGTTTTCCAATTCAAGAAATTTATCATTTAAAATGTCATAGTCTGATATTTCTTTTTTCTTTGGTTCTACAGCTTCTTTTAAAATATTTAAACTGTAAGTTTTTAATTCATCTATTTTTGAATTCACGTATTGCCAATCAATTGGCGCTAGGATTTCTTCTTTTCTTTTTTCAAAATCTTCCAAAGAATAAACCAATCTATTACTCAAATTAAATTCTTCTAAAAGTTTAAATCTTGCCAGTCCTCTTTCTTTGTTGGCAAAAGTTATAAACGGTTTGTTAAACAAAATTGCAAAACATGTGCCGTGGAAAGAATCAGACACAACAAAGTCAGAAGTTGCAATAGCGCTCAACCAATCTTCCATAGCGAGTTTTTCTGCTACAAAAGCTGCATCTTCAAGATGGTTTACTTGATAGTTGTTTTGTGTTGCTATTTCGTTTAATATTCGTTCTTTTTCAGGTGTGCTGTCTAGTACATATTTAGCTATACCTGTTATTTTGTTACTTTGTTCTATCAATTGATTATATCTCGTTTTATCACAGATAAAAACAGGGTCTAGTACAAATGGTACATCCATATCAAATTCTTTTTTGCATAAATCAACAGCAGAACGTTCTCTAACTGAAAAATTGTCAAATTTTCTTAGAAAATAACGCATTCTGTTTTTCATATCTTGAGGGCAAATTAAGTCATCTTGACCGAAAGAAGCTGAATATGCAGCTTTCTTTTTGCTGTCCCAAACCCAATCCAGTACGGCAAATTCATCAACTTCCCTATGCATTCCATAATTTGGAAAATGAGTTGAATACATTTGATCTGAACCAACCAAGAACGAATTACATCTGAAATTTAACTCTCTCATTGCATTTTTTGACGGATAAAATGCGTGCTCATAATTTTTGTAAGGATTGGTTTTAAAGTTTGTTATTCTTTTGGGTAGCCAAGCAAAATCTCCACCTGGAGGTGAAATCATTAGTGTGCTTTTACCCATATCCTCTAATGCCCATTTTAGTGCAAGGTAGGTTAATCCTCCTCCGAAATTCGGATTTGTAGGCACTCCTACAATTCCAATATCAAATTTGTTTTCAAAAATAAGTTCACACGCATCTTTGAATGAGTGCGTTTTTAGTAAGTCGAAAAATCTGTTTCTAAGTGGGTTTACTCCCCATTTTTGTTTTAATACTGGGTGCATGTTGATTATTATTTGTAGCGGAATTTCAATAATTTCTTCAATTTCTTGTTTTAAAATGTTGAAGAGATCTTTTCCTTTGTTTGAATTAACAATTACGGATTCTGATTTTAATCCGACAAATCTTTTATCAACTTGTTCTGCTCCAAAAATATCTCCTAGGGTAATATCTGCTATCCTTGGGAACTTGCCGAAGTGACAGTTTTCACAATGCTCTCCTGCGAGCATTCTTTGAACAAAAACATAGTAATAATAGTGATGCGGGTATGTGTTAGTCCAAATATCATTGTAGAATTCTTTACTATCTTTTGTTGTTACTTTCATCAACATATTTTTTATTTCTTGATTTTCAGGTTTCCATCGAAAATCAATTTCGGATATATTGTCGATTCCGTATGTTTCTTCTAAAAATTTATGAAAGTGTTTTTGTGAAGGGGCATTGTTACACAACAAATCTACTGTGTACAAGTTGTCATATTTTTTGTTTAGGTATGCGTACAAACCTGCTATTTGACAAGGAACGCCTGAAAATAATACTTTAGTGCCGTTCTCAAGCTCAGCTTTAATCCTTGGCAAAATATCGCCCATATAGCTTTGAACGTATTTACTCTTATAAAGTTTTTCCAAGTCGTTCTCATTGTCTACAATTATTTGTACACAATTCCAGTTTCCATCCCAAGCCGCACCAACAACTTTTCCACCGTTAGCTAAAAAATGTTTTGCGAGGATTTGAAAACCTCCAGCAGTTGCTGATTTAATTGCATTCTTGGAATAATTATTAAATACGTATAATGGTGGTTTATTGACGTTTGTGCTTTTATAATTGTCTAAAGGACAGGTTTTATTGCATTTGCCGCAATTAACGCATTTGTCTTTGTTTAAAACCGGTTTGTAAAATCCGTTTTCATCTTCTTGTAAAGACAGTGCTCCTGTAGGGCATACGTTAACACAAGCAGAACAACCGGTACATATATTTTTTTTATTGGTAACTGTTTTCATTATTTAATCTCACTCAAAACATCTGCCAGGTAATCCAATTTGTCTTTAATGTCAAACTGGTGGTTACCTACGAAGAAACCGTGTTTATCCACATAATCTGCGTTTGGAAGGTTTCCTTGAATTTCATAATCAAACCAATTTACAACTTCTTTTCTTGCAAAGTTGCCTGCTACAATCGGTCTTGTGTCAATGTTAGCATCTGTTAATTTTTTGATTACATCTTCACGTTTGATACCTGATTTGTCGTTTATTAAGAAAGAGAAACCAAACCAGCTTGATGATTCAATTTCTTTTTGGATAATAAATCTTTCATCATTGCCAAATAGGTTAACAAAATGTTTTGCGTTTTCTCTGCGATATTTTAAAAATTCAGGTAATTTTTTCAACTGTTCAATACCAATTGCCCCCATCATTTCAACAGGTCTGACATTATATCCTGGGAGAATAAATCTAAAGCTTTCTTCAAAAGCATTGTTTGTTTTTTTACAAAGCTTGTTTTCAAACGGTAAGTGTCTTGTCCAACCGTGTGAGCGAAGTGATAGCAAGATGTGATAAATTTCTTCGTCATTTGTGCCTACTAAACCACCTTCCATAGTTGCCATGTGATGAGAGAAAAATGTTGAATATGAACCCATTAAGCCTATTGAGCCCAATTGTTTTCCTTTGTATACACCGCCTAAGGATTCACAGTTGTCTTCTAATAAATAAATATTTTTATCTTTTATAATTTCATTTATCGCATCATAGTCGTTAGGGTTTCCAAGTAGGTTTACAGCGTAGATAAGTCTTGTTTTATCGGTGATTGCTTTTTTTAATTCTTCAATGTCAAAGTTTAGCGTATTTTTATCAACATCAATAAATTTTAATTTTAAACCATATTGATAAAGCGGATAATATGTTGTTGCCCAAGAAACAGCAGGAACAATAACTTCGTCACCTCTTTTTAGTGGGTTTTCGCTTTTGTAAAACATTGCAGCTATTTCAAGTAGGTTTGCAGAAGAGCCGGAGTTAACCATTACGCAATATTTGTTGCCGGTAAACTTAGCAAAATCAGCTTCAAATTTTTCTACAGATTCACCCATTGTGTAGTTGTTTCTTTTGATTACATCTTGAATTGCTTCAATTTCTTTATTATCCCAAGATGAACTTGCAAGCTCATATCTCATTGCGCTTTCCAACATTTTATTCTCCTTTATATTCATTTATATAATATTCATAAGTTTTTCTGATTCCGTCTTCAAGAGAGAATTTACTTTCAAAACCAAATCCTTTTTGTTTTGAAATATCCAGTAATTTTTGCCTCATTCCGGACGGTTTTGTTAAATCATGTGTAAACTCAACATCTACACCGATAACTTTTGCAATCATTTGATAATATTCGTTAATTGTGTAGTCGTGTCCCAAACCGATATTCATAACTGTAGGAATTTCATCAAAGTTTTCTAAAACTTGCGGAACAATTTGTGCAAAATCTCCCGCATACATAAACTCTCTGCGAGATTCTCCATCACCCCATATTTCAATCGTCTTATCTCCGTTTTTCTTCGCTTCTGCAACTTTTCTTATTATTGCAGGAATAAGGTGCGATTTTTGTGGCGAGAACTTATCGTATCTACCGTACAAATTACAAGGAATAATGGTTTTATAGTTATATCCTTCAAATTGTTCTGTTACATACTGGCACATTTTCAAAATGGAAGCTTTAGCAAGTCCATAACCCTCATTTGTTTTTTCAAAAGCGCCTGTTAAAATAACATCTTCTTTTAGTGGGTTAACAGCTCCACAAGGATAGAAACAAGAACTAGAAAGGTTTAAAAAGTTTTTAACGCCAAGCTCTTTTGCAGCCCTAACAAGGTTTATCCCCATAAGTGCATTATTTGTGAAAAATCCGTATGGATCTGCCATATTCGCGGCAATTCCGCCAACAAGCCCTGCTGTGTGTATTATCAAATCAGGTTTTTCATCTTTGATAAAGCTGTAAACAGCGTTGTAATCTGTTAGGTCAAGTTCTGCGTGCGTTGGCGCAACGATTACACTTTTTGCGAGTGTTTCATTTTCTCTAAGGTTTCTTCCAACAAGCCCGCTCCCTCCGGTTATGTAGATTTTTTTGAAGGTATTTAACAATTTATGCCTCCTGTGGAATAACAACTTTGTAGCCGGCTTCTTTTAGAACTCTTTCTTTTTTTGCTAGTTCTAAGTCTGATGCAACCATTTCTCTTACGAGGTCTTTAAGGTCGTATTCTGGTTCCCAACCAATTTCTCTTCTGGCTTTTGAGCTGTCACCCAACAACAAATCAACTTCAGCAGGACGGAAGTACATTGGGTCAACTTCAATTAGTACTTTTCCTGTAGCTTTGTCTATACCTTTTTCGTTAACACCTTCGCCTTTGAACTCAATATCAATACCTAATTCTGCAAAAGTCATTTTACAAAAATCTCTGATTGATGTAGTTGTACCGGTTGCCAATACATAGTCGACAGGGTTTTCTTGTTGCATAATTTGCCACATACCTCTTACGTAGTCTTTAGCGTGACCCCAGTCACGTTTGGAGTTTAAGTTGCCTAAATATAGTTTTTCTTGTAGTCCTTCTTTAATTCTAGTAGCAGCCATTGTGATTTTTCTTGTTACAAAAGTTTCGCCACGTCTAGGAGATTCGTGGTTGAACAAGATACCGTTTGCCGCCCATATTCCAAAAGATTCTCTGTAGTTAATACAAATCCAGTATGCATAAAGTTTTGCTACTGCATAAGGAGAACGAGGATAAAATGGAGTTGTTTCTTTTTGTATTGGTTCTTGGATTAAACCATAAAGTTCAGAAGTTGATGCTTGATAGAATTTAGTTTTCTTTTCAAGTTTATTCATTCTGATTGCTTCTAAAAGTCTTAATGTGCCTAATGCATCGCAATCCGCAGTATATTCAGGACAGTCCCAAGAAACTTTTACGTGTGATTGTGCCGCTAGGTTGTAAATTTCATCAGGCTCAATATCGTGCACTAATCTAATAAGGTTTGATGAATCAGACAAATCTCCATAGTACAATTCAAAGTTATTTGTACTTGTGTGAATATCTTGATAAAGATGATCAACACGAGCTGTATTAAATAAAGATGATCTTCTTTTCATCCCATATACTTTGTAGCCCTTT
>JAZTXF010000111.1:0-2320 GCA_045636305.1 Candidatus Gastranaerophilaceae bacterium
AGGCATTTACTATTTATTTTTCATCCTTTGCCTCAGTTGGATAGAGCGCACGCGCTTTTTCTTTTCTGCCGGCGGAACTTCCCTTCATTCCACCCTCTACCCTTTGCACTTCTGCCGGCTGGCAACTGAGCTACCGAGGCACTTCTATTTGATTTTTACCTTTTGCCTCAGTTGGATAGAGCGCTGCGCTAAATCTATTTCTGACAGCTGAACTTCTTTTGCCCTTTCCTCCACCCTTCGCTCTTCTGCTGTCTTGCAACTGAGCTACCGAGGCTTGCTTTATATTCCCTAATTATCATCCATTCAACATATCCTGTCAACAAAAAAATAAAGACATACTTTTTAAAAATGTGTATAATAAGGTAAAAGACTAAACACAAAGGTTAATGATGAATATTGTTGATATTATTGGAAAACTTTCTATTACAATATGTCTTATTGCTTTCTTAAACTCTATAATTGGCGATATGAAATTCAAAAGCCAATACAGCTACGCAGAAATTAAAAGTTTTTCAAAACAAAATATAGATACCTTAACAGACCCCTTACAAAAAAATATTACTAATCCTAAATACATAAAACATAAAGGCGAAAAAAATGTCTATGCGCTTTTACCACAAGCAGAATACTCCCTATCCGGATATGTTGTTGCAGTAAATACCAATTTTTGGCTTCGGAACATAATGAGAAACAATTTTGACGAAATAGCATTGATAGACATCGGGATTGTATGGGGTGAACTTGCAAAATCACCCGAATTACTAAAAAAACATATAAAATTCAAATCATACAAAACATTAGGTTCCGCTAGATCCCTTAATTGGCGATACAAAAAACTTGAACACGAAACTCCTTGGAATATAGAATACGCAAAATCTCATATTGCACATACACATATCATACCGGCAAACACAAACGTTATGAGTGCACTACTCAAAATAAAAAAAGGCTCAATAGTAAAACTTGATGGATATTTAGTTGATATTTATACCGACAAAAGTGTGACTACAATAAAAACAAGCCTATCACGATATGACACAAACCCTACAAGCCGAGGTAACGGAGCTTGCGAGATAATGTACGTTACACAAGTACAAATAAAAGATAAAATTTACAATTAATATTTCAGTAATTTTTATGTATAATAAAAATGCTATATGGTTTAAAGGAGATAAAATGCTCAATTTTGTAAAAAGAAACTTAGATGAATTTAAAACATTTGCAATCAAAGGCAACGTAATTGACATGGCTGTCGGTATCATTATTGGTGCAGCATTTGGAAAAATTGTTGACTCAATGGTTAAAGACATTATAATGCCTCCAATGGGATGGATGATGGGAAAAGTTGATTTTACAAACCTATACTTTACTCTACCAAACTATGATGGAGAAATTATAAACTATCCATCTTTGGAAGCAGCAAAAACAGCAGGTGCAGTTACTATCAACTACGGTGTTTTTATTAATACTTTAATAAGCTTTATTCTTGTAGCTTTCGCTGTATTTTTATTAATAAAAGCCATCAATAAATTAAAAGCAACTGCAAAAAAAGACTGTGAAAAAATTGAAGAAGTTACAACTAAAACTTGCCCAAAATGTTATTCAACAATTGACATCAGAGCAACAAAATGTCCTTGCTGCACTGCGGATATTTAAAACATTTATATAAAGATTTGTTTTTTCTTGAATAAGCACATCTATATTAAGTTTATTTAAAAATCCGTCAACACAATCAACAATAAATAATTTTTCAACCTTAACAACAGATATACAGTAAAGACCATCCTTTTTATAAGACTCTATCCCACACTCTAAACGATAATCTGTGTCAATTATTCCAAAAACTTTATAAGAACGTAGGTAACTATTTTTACTAAAAGCTCTGATTCGCTGAAATGCTTGCTCGCAGCCCCACAAAGCACTATATAATAATTAGAGCACAAAAAAATATAGATATAAAAAAAGACAAAAAAGAGCCGAAATTCGGCTCTCTGCATAGTCTTTATAAATTCAAAGTATTCATTTTTACAATTTTAATTTGGCTTAGCATTTTTAGCGGCATCTATACACCCAACAAGATTACTTATAGCTGTCCCTGCAACAGCTAATGGTAACACAGCTGGTCCAAAAGCATACAGCCCTAATGCCATTAAAGCCGGAGCAAAGAAAAATCCTGCAGCTTTACTCCACTGCCCATTAATTGCCTGCCCCAAACCTGGCATAAGAGCAGATGCTGTTCCAACCGCAACTCTTTTACCTAAACTTGGTTTTTTAATTTTTCCTTCAGCTTCATTTTTACTAGAAAACTCTACCGTATCCG
>JAZTXF010000112.1:0-42454 GCA_045636305.1 Candidatus Gastranaerophilaceae bacterium
GTAGATGATGCTGATGTTACTGTATTTGAACCGCCAAATTGATTCCATTCATTGTTTAAAGGACGACCTGGCAAAACTCTATTTAATAAAGAGCTGAAATTATCTTGTGTTAATGAACTTCTTTCTGAATCATATTGAAGATTATCCACACTTTTAACAGATTCATTCAATATGATAGTAACAACATCACCAACACTTCTTGCTCTTACTGAACCGAACAATGATTTTGGTTCAGACATATAAGATTGCATAGCTGACATAGTGAATAATGATTCACAATTTGCAGCAGTTGCGCATATCGTCATTAGAGCTACAGTTGTTATTAAATTTTTTCTTAATTTATTTTTCATATTTCACCTATTATCAGATATTAACTTTAACTATATTTTTATTTATAATTTCGCCATAATAAACTTTTTTGTTGTCAATATTTTGAACCGCAACCATATCACCTTTGGAGCCTGTTGCCAGTGCTTTTGCTTTAATAGAAACGCTCATGTTTGAATCAGAACCAAAAACAACAGTAACCATTTCATCTCTTTGAACATCAGCTCTAATTTTTGCAAATCTTTTATCTATAGGCTGCCCAGGTCTATAAACCTTCATTGCGATCACATCACCAGTAAGAACATTTGCCCCGGTCAAGTTGGTATAATTCCCATCCACTTCTACTTTTTTAAGAATTACATTGTTATGACTTATTGTTTGTCCGACTTTTATTTCTTGAGTAGCAACAAGAGCAGTTTTGTACGCTTTTATTTCTAAAGGAACGCCAAAAGCTCTTATTAATCGCCCATTAACGGAAACTCTCAATGCTTTTATGCAACGTTTTGAATAAACTGCACCTTGATTTCTTACAATAGTCATTTGTAATTTACCTTCAGGTAATTCAAGAGATTGGAAAGGTATTCCAAGAACTTGTACTTCAACGTCGCTAAAGCCTTGCGCAATCATATCTTGCTCAACTGCTTTTATAACTTCAGATTTTATATAATCAGCATCAAGAGTTTGGGCTTTTACCATACAAGATGTAAAAGTCAAAACTAACAATATTAATGCTGATTTAAAAAACTTAGTCATTATTTTCCTTAAATTATTTGGTTAGTTTGTTGAAGTATATCGCTAGAAGTATTAATTACTTTTGAGTTGGATTCAAATGCGCGTTCTGCTTTAATAAGGTTAATTAGCTCATCTACAATTTGAACGTTAGAACCTTCAAGGAAGTTTTGTTGTAGCAAACCAATACCTTGTTGTCCCGGAGCTGCTTGAATAGGTGTGCCGGAGCCTGAGGTTTCTACAAATAAGTTATGTCCAATTGAAAGTAACCCTGCTGGGTTTTGGAATTTAACCAATTGTATTTGACCAACTTGTGTTTGTTGAGTATCATTACCAATTTTTACAGCAACGTTACCATCTGATGTAATAGTTATTTCAGTTGCGTCTTGAGGTATTTGAATTGATGGTTGTAACAAAAGTCCGTCTGTTGTACAAAGTTGACCTTGGGCATCTCTTTTAAAAGAGCCATCTCTTGTATATGCAATAGTTCCGTCTTCTCTTGTAATTTGGAAGAAGCCTTCACCTTCAATTGCAATATCCAAAGGTCTGCCTGTTGCTTCCATAACGCCTTGAGTGTGTATTCTATTAGTAGCTGCTGTTTTTACCCCTAAACCAACTTGAACACCAACAGGTTGAAATGTACCTTGGTTCATCATGGCTCCCGGTGTTTTTGCAACTTGTGACAATAAATCTTGAAACTCCGCTCTTACTTTTTTAAATCCTGTTGTATTGACGTTCGCAATATTGTTTGCTATTACGTCTAAGTTTGTTTGTTGTGCCAACATTCCTGTTGCTGCTGTTGTTAATGATCTTAACATTTTTTATTTCCTCTTATTGCAATATTTCTAGAAATTAGGCCTTGCTACGTTTATTGCTGTAGAAAGCATTGTGGATTGTTCTTTCATAAATTTTGACAATGTTTCATATCCACGAGAAACATTTATCATACCAATCATTTCGTTTACAAGATTAACATTCGCTGTTTCAATAGCACCTTGTTGCAAAGAAAATTTTTCTGCTTTTAATTCAGGGTTATATTCAATATCTTGCGGAGTAAATCTTGCATTACCCTCCCAGTTTACGAACTCTTTGTCTTGAAAATCAAATATACCTATTGTCTGCAAAGTTATTTTATTTCCTTCGTGATTAATTTCAATTTGCCCTGAATCAGTAATATTTATGTCTTTATAACTTCTTAATTGAAGCTCATTTGCATTTATAACAACAGGTTTATTTTCCACATCAAGAACCAAATCACCTTCTTCGGTAACAAGTTGATTTTTGTTGTTTATCATAAATGCCCCATTTCTGGTGTATGACGTTTTACCATCAGAAGAAAGAATTTTAAAGAAGCCGTCACCTTGAATTGCCAAATCCAATGGGTTATCTGTTCTTAAAAGATTCCCTTGAGAAAACTCATGAACCAATTGTTGAACTCCTGAACCCATAGAAATTTCTCCAACTTGTTCAATCTCACGATATTTAGGGTTTTGTGTTCTGTCTGATTGTTCAACCATTGTATTATACAAATTTTTAAAGACTAAAGAACTTTTTTTATAGCCGGTAGTGTTAACATTGGCAATATTGTTTGCAATAACATCATTTTGTTCAATATAGCCAAGCATACCTTTAGCCGCTGAATACATTCCAGGAGTAATCATTAGTTAGCACCTCCTGAAAACTTATATCCTTCATACATTTTCATAACATTTTTTACATAATTTTGCGTTTCTTGGTAAGGAGGAATTCCACCATATTTTTTAACTGCATTTGGTCCTGCGTTATATGCCGCCAAAGCAAGTTTCTCATCACCATTAAATCTATCAATCATTGAGCGCAAATATTTTGTTCCACCTGCGATATTTTGCTCAATATCATAAGGGTTTGTTACTCCTAACCCTTGTGCAGTTTGAGGCATCAACTGCATAAGTCCCATCGCTCCGCATTTGGATGTTGCTTTTGGGTTAAATCCAGACTCTTGTCTTACTAATGCTTTTACAAAGTCACTGTCTAAATTATTTTTTTGCGAATACTTATCAATCAATGTTTCTATTTCTCTTTTAGAGGCAGAAACATTATTTTGTGGGTAAAAAGTTTTTTCTTTGGAATTATTATTTGATACTCTATTTAGTTTTGAATCAAGAATACTTTGGAAATCAACATCCGGATTTTTTCCAACATTATTAAGTGATGCAAACTGCTGTTCAATAGATTGCATGCGTCTAATAGCTATATCAAGTCCTGATATTTCGACTGACATCTTTTAATTTAATTCCCCAAGTATTCTTTTTTTTTACTTACCATAGGAAAGTTACAACTCTCCACAACTAAAGGGTACTACATGCCAGCCCTATTGCTCATCATCCATTAGGTTGATTTTTTTTAAAGAAAAATAGACCAAAAGATTTATGTGCTATTTTTTAGATTTCAACCCATACCAAAACTTTTTAAGCATATACTGCCAATATTTATCATTTCTTACCGAACAGAACAAATCATAACAAGCCTTCTGGGCTAATTCGGCTTCAACACAATATAGCATATCCATATTTAAAAATTCTTTTTGCATTGCATAAAAATACTTACGAGCATATTTATCACTCACATTTAAAATAGTTTTTACCGTATGAATTATTCTATACATCATAAAAGATTGTTTAATATCTTCCCAAAATGGTTGCTGTTTTAAAACTGTTTCTATTCTACGCATTATTTCAAGCATATCCGCATAGTGTTTTCCAGATTTTTTCATAATAGAAGTTGGGACATTTACTCTATAATTATATAATTGGCGTCTATCTATTGAAATCCTTTCAGCTTTTGAAAATATTTCAAAAAAGAACAAATTATCCTCATAAATTAAACCTTCTGGAAATTTCACTCCAGTTCTTTTTAGAAAATCAGCCTTGTACAATTTAGCCCACGCCATAACTGGCACAGAAAAAAGAAAAGGCAAAATTTCTTTATAGGAAAAAGCTCTCCCATTAAACTGCGGACCAAATGGTAAAAGCGTAAAATAACCATCTTCCTTCTCAACTCTTCCTTGTGTTCTTTCATCAAATGCCCAAACTGATTCTATAACGAAATCAGAATCATAAGTTAACAAGTTCTTAAGCATAACTTCAACCATATTAACTTCTATAAAATCATCCGAATCGACAAACATAATATAATTGCCCGTAGCTCTATCCATACCGGCATTTCTAGCAGCACTCAAACCTCTATTTTCTTGAGCAATAACAACAATTCTATCATCCTTTTTTTTGTATTCTTCAAGAATTTTGTCACAAGAGTCTGTTGATCCATCATTTACACAAATTATCTCCAAATAAGGATATGACTGAGTAATAATACTATCCAAACAGCATCTTAAATATTTTTCTACATTATACACAGGAACTATAACGGAAACTAAATGTTCTTCTTTTGTTACTCTCATAATCTGTACCTAATCCCTAATTTCTTTAAGTTTTTGCATTAAATTCAAGCCGGCTTGTAATAATCTGTATTTCAAAAAGCAAATTATCCAAGAATATGTTGAAAACTCCATAAATGGTACAGCTTGTCTGCTTAGATATATGGCATTCAATTCATCTTCATTTTTAGATAGTTCAATTAAAAATTGTTTTATTAAAGAATAAAATTTAGGTTTTTGAAAAACAGAAGTTGAATTTAAAAACATTTCAGCCGGAAGTGAAATGGCATATTCTAAGTACATTGTTCTGTATTGTTCATAAATGTTTTGTTCTTCTAAAATTTTCTTTAATTCTTTAATTATGGCAAAAATGTCATAAATATTATTTTTTTTCTTTATTGACCCCATAAAAGAGGTTGAAACATTTTTACGGTAGAAATATAAAGATTTATTTATTACACCAATTTTTTGAGCATTTAAAAATGTTTTCAAATGAAACGGATGATCTTCAAAAGCAAGACCTTCTATAAATTTAATATTAGTTAGCAAACTTTTTTTGTATAACTTATTTACCACGGAAAAATTTCCAATAAATAAATTCTGATAATTTTCATATGTATAAACTGCTGTATTCCAATCAGCAGGCCAAAATGTTGGAGGATAAAATTGGTTTTCAACAATTTCTTGTGTTTTATTATCATAATTTGCGACATTAAAACAAACTAAATCCAAATTGTCTTTTTCAGCCCTTTCAAAAGTTTCTTTTAGTGCATTATCTTTCAACCAATCATCAGAGTCTATAAATTGAATATATTTACCGTTTGCAATTTCCAGTCCCGTATTTCTTGCAGCCGCAATCCCTTTATTATTTTGGTTTATAATTTTTATATTTTTATATTTTTGAGAATATTCTTCAAGAATTTTTCCTGATTTGTCATCAGATCCATCGTTGACACAAATAATTTCAACATTTGGTATGGATTGGGTTAATATGCTATCCAAACATTTTTTAATATAATTTTCCACATTATATACAGGAATAATAACGGAAATATTTGTTTCATTATGCATATTTAGAAGCCTCCTCGCTCATGCCGCTTTCTAAAAATTTCTTAAGCGGTTGGAATTTTTTTCTTCTGTTTTTTTGTGGTGCATCGAGATATAATTTTAAAATGTAGCAGACAAACCAATTATAATTTAATATATCCGTAAAATTATAAAAATTCATCATTTTTTTGCATATAGTAAAGTCATAATCTTCACTGTACATTTCAAAAAATGCATCTTTCATTATTTTATAATATTTAGCTTTTGAAAAAAAGTTTACTCGCATATAATAATGAGCGTATGCCTCATATTTAAATTGAAAAAACAAATATTTTAAATCTTGAAATTTTCCTATACGTTTTAGCATTTCTTCAACAATATCAACTATTTTAAAAATATCAAAAACAACCTTTGTTGAGCATAAAGTTGTCATCATTGAATTTCTGCGATTTTGTCGATAATAATACAACGGATAATCTAAAATATTAATTCTTGCGTCGTTAAAAACGGTTTCTAAATGAAAACTATGGTCCTCAAATCTGGTATGTTCAGGAAACTCAACTCCGATTTTTTCCAGAAAACGACGTCTATAAAGTTTATTTGCAGTAGAAAGATTGCCATAAAAAATGGACTTGCAGTCTTTATAAGTATGTACTGTGTTTTCATCAACGTGCTTGTCCCAAACTTTTACATCAAAGAAACGCCCAGGGGTAATTTTTTGTGCTTTATTATCAAAAAAAGCAACATTGTACATAACTATGTCACTTTGGTTTCTTTCTGCAATTTTGTAAGTTCTTTTGCACAAATCAAGATTTACCCAATCATCAGCATCGACAAACATAATATATTTGCCGCTGGCCATAGCCAATCCTTTGTTTCTTGTACAAGCAACGCCCCTGTTTTCTTGAGTTAAAACTTTTACCCTATTATCTTTCATTGCATAATCAAACAAGATTGATGCTGAATTGTCAGTGGAACCATCATTTATACAAATAATCTCAATATCCTTGAAGGATTGTTGTAAAAGACTTTCCATACAATAAGATATGTATTTTTCTACATTATAAACAGCTACAATTATAGAAATTTCAGGTTTCATACTTCCTCTGCTCTAAAATTCATGCCCGATGGGATTCGAACCCACGACCAACAGTTTCGGAAACTGCTACTCTATCCTGCTGAGCTACGGGCATATATGTAAATTATACAAAATTATTAAAAAAAAAGAAAGCATATAACGCCATAATACAAAACCTCTAAAAAGTAGCGAGCGAAACAATAAAAAATCATATATAACTAATAATACTCTTGCAAAGAATAATAAAAGCCCGCACATAACTGTCATATAATGAATTTTATCAAGTTTTGCAGCATTATTTTGATTTGGTAAATTTTCATTGTCACAATATAACATAATGCGCAAACCTTGTCTATTTATAAGCCTAATATACGGTTATTTGCCCAAAAATATTAATTGTAAAAAACCGTAACTTAATATAAATAAGCAAAAAACAGACATTAGACAAAAAGGAATAAAAAATAAAATCAAACCAAAATACACCAACAGTTTATGTATATGAAAATTTTTCAATGTCATTTTTTTACTCTTGTGTTCCTTGTTAAAAATAAATATGAAAACAGAAAAAAACAGCAAAGAAATAAAATAAAGTTTGTATGCAATTATTCCTGTTTGTTCATAGCTTGTATTGAATTTGAATGCAATTTTCCATTCCGTTAAAAAGTCTGTACACCAAAAATACCACATAAAAAAGCCTACAAGCGAGAGTATATTTATAGATTTATACTCAATTATTTTTGATGAATATTCAAGTAATTTACTTATTTTTTTACCACAAATCACCACTTATTGCTCCATAAAAACAAGAAAACACTGTAACCAAAATAAAAGGAATTATTGGTGCCAAAAATAACAAAACTCCGATAAATATAATTAAAAAATGAATAACTTGTATAAATTTGGGCAAGGTAAGCGTTATAACATTTCTATATTTTTTCTCTGCGAATAACAATAAAAAAAAGATTAAAAGATATCTGAGTTCCCAAATATAAATATCAACTGCTGCAAAAGCCTTCCCAAAATTTTCTGTTGCTGAAGATAGATTAACCAACAACAACCATTTTGGCAAAAAAACATATCCAACAAAGGCTAACAGATTTACTGATATATAATTTTTTATTTGAAAAAGTTTCATGTTAAGAATTATAACAGAAATTTGAGTTGTTGTCTAGGACTTTAATACAGTTGTAGAGCTAATATTGGGCTGTTATAATGAATAAATAAAGGAGGTATATAATGATTGATTACACAAAAATTCAGAAACATGATTACAAAAATTTAACACTTTTAGAGGAAATAGACCTTTTTAATAAAGAAATAGATGCAAAAACCAAAATGTATCAGAAAAAATATGGCTTTAGTATTAGTACGACTCCAGGGCATGAAACATGGAATAATGAAGCCGATGCATTCAAACATGCTTTTATGCAGGCAATTTCATGTATTAGAAATAGTAGTTTAAAAACTTTACTGGGAGGCTATTTTCACGAGTTTGAAACATATACACCATTAACTCAAAATGAAACAAAAATGGATATTTGGAATAATACAGAGGGAAGAAAGGTGGTAAATGAATTTTTTGATTACTTAAAAGAAAGTAAAATAGATATTAACTCTTTATCGGAAACGCAAGTTGAAGACATTTTAGCTCAGCGTATAAATCAAAAAATCAGAAATAGAGAACTTATAACTAATCCGCTTGACCCTAGAAATAATCTGGAATTTAGGGTTTTTGATAATATATATAAATACTGGGGAAAAGAAATAAAAGAGATTATTAAATTTATAAAGAATCCTAAAAGCACAAATAAAAGAATCTATACAATAGACGAACTAAAGAAGATGTCTGGGAAAGAAATGGAAAACGATTTTAAAGAAATATGGTCACAATACAAATCGGGTATGCCAACGAATGCTCAGGCGGATGAGCAAGTAGCTTTAGGAAATTATGAATATGTTCATCCGGTCGACCCTAAAACGGAAACCAGAAACGTTTCCTCCGCAGGCAAAATTTGGGTTGAACCATATAAAAGAGATGATGGAACTCCTGTCAGTGGGTATTATCGCTCAAGACCTCAATATTCATAAACTTTAACAGGAGCTTAACAGCTCCTGTTTTTAAATAAAATTTTATTTGATATCAATTTCATGCTATACATGTATTATGAAAAAGATTGTTGGTTTATTGAGTATCGGCTTGTTACTTTCTTCTGTTGTGAGTGCAGAAGAAATAAATTTGAATTCTACAGAAAAACAATCTATAAAACTAACAAAACCAATCCAAAAAGAAACTAAATCTTTAGCTGTTAATAACGAAGAAATTGTAAAAGAATTATTAATTCAACAACAAAAAAAAGACGTTGAAGATATTGAATTGTTATGGGATGCTGCGGTTGGTAAAAATGATGTAATAAAATTTGCGCTTAAAAAACTTGCAATTCCCGAAGAACAAAGGCGTGTTCATTCCTCTTTGATGGCAAAATCTCTTTCCGCAATAATTAGTGGAGCGTGTTATTTGCCGTCATTTATGGGTCAAAGCACAATGGTTCAATCAGCGTCTTTTGCAAGTGCAAGATTGGCACATACTTTAATTAATAAAAATTCAACTCCAAAAGAAACACCACTGACGGATACAGAAGTAATAGAGCTTGCGGGGGTTATTGAAACACTTCAGGATAATATTATCAGTGCATATTATGATTATAAAATGGCTTTAAATCAACTTAAAGAAGCCAGAGCAATGCTTGTTTTGTATAATCAAAATTATTCAAACGCACTTAATACCGGTGATGAGCTGGAAATACTTATATCTTCTAATCTCTATGACAATGTACAGCTTGAAGAACTTGAACTAATAGAAAAAGTTAAAAAATATGAGCTTGCACTAATTCGTCTTTCCGGAGAAAAAGCTGTTAAAAAGCTGCATCTTTATCAATATAATATAAATAAAGAATTGATTGACCAAGTATTGGTTAATGCAGAACAAGGAGGCATAAAATGAAAAAAATAGCTCTTTGTATGCTTTCATTGCTTCTATCTTCGCAAGTTCATGCTATAACGTTAAAGGACCTTAGAGAACCTAAACCGGCTTTTAATCAACTCGGTATTAACAACGAAATTGAAAATAAATTTGAGTTGGTAAAAAAAGAACAAACTGTTCAGAAAAATACAGCAAAATTAGTTCAAGATAAAGCAGATTATTCAAGATATACTTATGCGGATTTAAGTCTAAATAAACTGGCAAATGAAATATCACAAGATTTGGAACTGGATACCGAAAACATAACGGAGGATGTGAAAATCTTATGGGTTGGAGCTGCCACAAGAAGTGAAACAATTAGTTATGCTATGTTTAAACTTGCAAATCCGGATAGCGAAAAACCAAATGATAATCTCGTAAAAAAAATAATTCGTCCTGTTGCCAATTTAACATCAGTTGCAGGCGTTGGGATTGCAGATCCTTTTGTTGCTACTTCAGCAATGGTCGGAGGAAATCTTATGAAAGCGATGGCTTCTGACAACAAAGAAATAAACTACAAATATTCAAAAGTATCAGATGCTGATATGGTTATATTAGTTAGAAAAATAGATGATTTACAAAGAGTTCTGACAGACAAATATTGTGATTATATGTCTGCTCGAAAAATGCTTAAAATGGCTTCAGATATTACTAAAAAGAGAAAAGACAGAGCCGATACAATGACAAATCGCACAAAAAATGAAATATTAATTGCTGACGCATACTACAGAGATTCTTTAACATATGAAAGTAAAAAACGCTCAGAATTCTTGTCTCGTAGAGCTGCGCTTGAGCAAATTGTGGGGAATGAGGCTCTTAGACAATTTGAAGAAAATCTCAATAAAAGAGAAGTTAATTAGGACTCTATAATTTCATTAAAAGCTTTAAAAGCTTTAGATTGAGATTGTTTTATAACACTTGTTGGTGCTACTTTTTCAGATTCTTTAGCTTTTTCTTCTTTTATTTTATCTTGAATATTTATTTGACCTTTAGTTGTATTTAATGTTTCATTTTTTTGTAATTGACGTTTTTTTGTTAACATCTCATTTATTCTAGGAATTACATAACCTAAAAGAATAGGTACCATAGCAAACAAGACTGCAAAGTTAAATGAAGAATTCATTATTTTTGCTTTTTTCAAGAAATTATTGTCATCTTTTTTAAATATTTCATATAATTTTTCTAATAAGCCATCTGCTTTTTTGTTTTTAATGACATCTTCCAACGCTTCAATCACATCAGTATTTTTTGCATTATCAAACTGAACAGATGCTACTTTTGCAGATTTTTCATAAATTTGTTTTAATAAAGATTTTGCATTTTTATCGACATCAAATGCTTTAACTACATTTCCGCCTTGTTCGTCCAAAAATTTGGCAAAACCGGCAGCCCCACCATTATATTGATGGATATTGGTATATTTAGAGTATAATTGTTCACTGCTTAAAACTTTATGTCCGTTTACCGGCTTCATATAAGACCAAACTTTAGCTAATTTAGATTCTCCTATATTTTCTGGTTTGATTTTTAAAGCTAAACCTGTAGATTTTGTACAAGCACGGGCAAAGACTTGTTGTAATATTTTTGCAGCACATGCAACAGAAGTAATAGTCGGTATATCTCTAAAAATAACTTCTTTAAATTCATTTTCTTCTCTTGCATGATAAAGTCTTGGCAACAGGATTCCTAAACCGCAAGTAGCTAAGAAACCTGAAAAAGACGGGTTAAATCCATCAAATTCAAATTCTTGCAAGAATTTAGCAAACCCACTTTTTTTAGAAGCTGCGCGACCTAAAGCATCTATGGCTCCTTTGAATGCAACTTGTTTTTCTTGCTTTTTGGGTTCATTTGTTTTTTCTTTGTTTTCCAGTCCTTTTAACCCCGGGTTTGTATCGCTCAATTGATATAGCTTAGGGATATAAGAACAAAAACCAATAATCCCTGCTATCATTGCAAAATTAGTTAAAACACGAGAACCTGTTCTGAAATCTGTGAAAGATTTAACAAATTGTTGTAAATTGTCAGAATTAAGACTTCCTTTTTTGACTCGTTTTGAAACAGAAGAGGAAATATCCTCAATAAAATTACGCATATCGTTAACAAGCGTATTTAGTGGTTTAGCTTCAATTTTATTTCCTACAGAAATTTTCGCGGCCAAGAAATTTTCAGAACCACTTATAGAATTTGACTTTCTAATTTCTGAAAAACGTTGAACTATATCAGCAAGTTTGTCATCAGCAGTGCCTTCTACTCTTTTTCCCCTGACTTTATCAAAAAATTTTTTAGTCTTTTTTTGAGCTCTTAAATTTTCATATTCTAATAAATCATCTGTAAATCTTTTAGCTTCTTTGTTAATAACTTCTTCTGGAACATCAGATTTATAAGTGTTTTTTAATATATTTTTGAATGTATCGTTGTAAAAAGAAGCTTTGATTGTTTTAATGTCTGCAAGCTCTTTTGGAGATTTGCCTTTAACGTTGTTTGCGAAATTATCGCCCAAAGCTCTAATTATATTTACAGGAATAGCATTAGCTTTTCCAAACATTCTTTTAGTTCCCCACAACATAAGAACCGGAACGGCAAACATAGTCGGACCGGATAGAAATTCACGTAAGGCAACTTCTGCAGCTTCCTGATAGTTATATTGATTAGTAATTTCTCTGTTTCTATAAAGTCCGGTAACAGTACGAGGAACGTTCATTCCTAAAAAGTCTTGAACTAAAAACGAGGCAACAAAGCCCCCTCTGTCAATCATATCCATAAGACTTACTACAGCGGCTCCAGAGCCAAAAGAAGGCATGTTGCACTTAGTAGTCTCGATTGGTCTTTTTTGAATATTTAATTGATTATAAAGATGTATTTGGTTTGCGTTATTAACTTTCATGATAATCACAACTAACTATATATTTATAAAGCAGCTGGAACCTAAAATTTGCCCCCATTTTATACTTGGTTAAGAAAATTTTACATTACTTGCTTCGGCGTCATATTCTCTAATGAGCGGACAATGATGATTATATACTGGGCATATTCAGTGTTCAAGCCACTTTTCACAAATATTTACAATGTAAATTCACTTTTGAAAAATAATTTTTATGAAAACTTTAACAAAACATTTGTATACGTAGTAGAGTCTTAACAGATTCAAAATTAATTTTTAATATTATTTTGAAACAACGGTTTACTATGAAAAAAAATCTTTTAATAATTTTATATTTAATAGGGACTACGGCATTTTGTTCTCCGATAAACGGTTATGCAGAAAAGCAGGAAATAAATAATAAAACAAATAAAGTGGTAGATGCTAAGAACGGACAACCTATTTCCGCGGCAAAAAT
Source organism: Candidatus Gastranaerophilaceae bacterium (assembly GCA_045636305.1). GTDB lineage: Bacteria > Cyanobacteriota > Vampirovibrionia > Gastranaerophilales > Gastranaerophilaceae > RGIG2134. Next base: position 12,954 of record JAZTXF010000112.1, read on the forward strand.
AAATATTCCAAGCAAAAATTTTTCTACAATTACTGATGATACCGGCAGTTTTTACCTTCAAGCAGATATAAATGCACCAACAATTGTTAGTATAGAAAAAAATGGTTACAAGCCTTTTTCACTGACTATGGACAAGCTTTCTACCGCGAAGCCGATAATTATTGGTATAGAAAAGTCAAATCCCGCTGATATTGTTTTGGAAAATACTTTGTTACATTTGGGGGACAATAATTTCTCTGAAAGCTCGGCTAATGCAGGAGAGTTTCAAGTAGATGGTAATACTCCTTTTTATACTAAAAAATTTAAAGTTACTCAATTTGCAAATGACAAAAATGCCTATCTGATAATAGGATCTGTTATCGGTATTGATACTAAAATGGCAGTAGATTTAGGACAGTCAAAAGTAAAAACAGCTTATTCTTCACCGCCGGAAATATATTTTAATAACAACAAAATAGCAGAATTAAAAATTAATGGCGACCATCAAGAAATAATGCTTCCAAAAAATTTAATTATTCCTAAACAACAAAATGAAATAACTATTAAAACCGGAAAAAATCTTTTTCAAACAAATTATATAGATTATGATGATATAGAATTGATGAATCTTTCTATAGAAGTTTATTAGCAAAATAAAAACGCCCCGAAAATCGAGGCGTTTCGTAAATCTATTAACAAACTATTTTTTGTTAACAAGATCTTTGAATTTTTTACCAGCTGAAAAAGCAGGAACTGTTTTAGCAGCGATTTTAATTTCTTTGCCAGTTTGTGGGTTACGACCAGTTCTAGCAGCTCTTTTTCTAGCTTCGAAAGTACCAAAGCCAACCAAAGTAACTTTAGTTCCTTTAGCAACTGTAGCTTGAATTGTTTCCATTAAAGCGTTAACAACTTCAGCAGCTTCTTTTTGAGTAACTTTTGCTTTTTTTGAAACTTCTTGTACTAATTCTTCTTTGTTCATAGTAGTTTAAACTCCTTTTTTTAGTCTACTTCCTTATTATAATTGTTTTAAAAAAAATGGCAAGTACTTTTTATCCCCCAAATGGTTGTTTTATAAGGTTTTTTTTGTATATATAAAAACGCGCATCCTGAAAAGTCTTTCAGAACGCGCGTTTTGGTGTTTTTGGTTTTTCTGAATTAATTTAAAGGTTTCATTGTCGGAAACGCAATAACATCACGAATTGTTGGTGAATCCGTTAAAAGCATGACTAATCTATCTATTCCCATGCCCAATCCGCCTGCCGGAGGCATGCCGTATTCAAGCGCGTTAATAAAATCTTCATCCACATCGCATGCTTCTTCATCGCCTGCGGCTTTAGCTTTTGCTTGCGCTTCAAAACGACTTCTTTGATCTAATGGGTCTGTAAGTTCAGAAAACGCATTACAAATTTCCCATCCGTTAACTCTTGTTTCAAAACGTTCAGTGAGTCTTGGGTTATCTCTGTGTACTTTAGCCAGCGGTGATATATCACGAGGGTAGTCTATAATATGGATTGGTTGAATAAGGTGGGGTTCGACTCTTTCTTCAAAAACTTTTTCAACAATTTGTCCCCAGTTGTCTTCTTCTTCGGTTGTAACGCCTGCTTCTTGAGCCATTTCTCTGGCTTGTGTTATAGAATATACATCACTAAAATCGAGGCCGGTAAATTCTTTGACTGCTCCTAACATGGTTTTTCTGTCCCATGGTGGTGTTAAATCTATTTGTCTGCCTTGGAACGTGATTTTTGTCGTACCTAACACCTCTTGAGCTACAGTACTAACAAGGTTTTCTACCAATGCCATCATATCATTATAATCTACATAAGCCTGATACATTTCAACCATTGTAAATTCTGGGTTATGACGAGGTGAAATACCTTCATTTCTGAAGTTTCTGTTAAGTTCAAAAACTTTTTCGCTGATACCGCCCACTAATAAACGTTTTAAATAAAGCTCAGGAGCGATTCTCATATACATATCCATGTCCAATGTATTATGGTGAGTAATAAATGGTCTGGCAGAAGCACCGCCTGCTTGTGTTTGCAACATAGGTGTTTCAACCTCCAAGAATCCTAATCCCACTAAGTATTCTCTGATTTTTTGAATAATAAGACTTCTTTTTCTCAATGTATCACGAGTTGACTCATTAACTATCAAATCAACATAACGTTGTCTATAACGAGTTTCAACATCAGTAAGGCCATGGTATTTTTCAGGTAAAGTTTTTATCGATTTAGTCAATAATTTATAATCTGTAACTTTAACAGACAATTCTCCGCGAGGCGTTCTTCTGATAGTTCCTGTAAAACCTGCAATATCACCAACGTCTAAAAGTTTTAACATTTTGACTTGTTCTTCTGGTAAATTTTCTTTATGGCAGAAAATTTGAATTTTACCGGAATCATCTTGTAAATCAATAAACATACCTGAATTACGCATTGCCATAATTCTACCTGCTACAGAATATTTATCTTCTGTTTCTTCGCCAGCAGGTAAATCAGAATATTTCTTTTGTAGCATAGCGGCAGAGGCATCCTTATCAAAAGAATATGGGTATGGATTAACTCCTCTGTCAGCCAATTCTGCCAGCTTTTGTATTCGGCTGGCTCTTATATTTTCTTCTTGGGTTGAGTGTTGTTGTGTTTCTTGCACTTTTTCTTCCTCCAATTCATAAGTAAACTAATACAATTTTAACATCAAAAAAACAAATTTTACTAAATGTAACAATTTTTACTAAAAAGTGTTATAAAATTAAAAATTTGGGCATATAACATATAAGCCCTTATATAGGGAAGTTATAGTTAAATGAGGATAAAAAATGGCAAGAAATTTACACGACATTAATGACTGGGCTGATATTGAAAGATGCCTAAAAATCGGTGAAATATTACTTATGGCTGAAAAAATCACAGAAAAATCTCTACTTGTTGCATTAGATTTGCAAAAAACCAGAACAGAATATATAGGTGAAATTTTAGTTTCACTAAATGCTGTTTCACAAGAAGATTTAGATGCAGGTCTGGCAATCCAAGAACAGATAAATCCACGTTGCAGATTTGACATGGTTTTAAGCTAAAAATAATTAAAAACAATTTTTACGATGGCAATAAAATGCCATCGTTTTTTATTATTTTTACTGAATTAAAGCTATCATTTCTTTTACAGCTGTTTCAATCCCAACAAAAATAGCTCTTGAAACTATACTGTGTCCAATATTAAGTTCACACAAGCCTTCTATTTCGTGCATTCTGTAAACATTTTCATAATTCAAACCGTGACCTGCATTGACCTTTAAGCCTAAGCTTTGAGCCAGTTTTGCAGCATTTTTTAATCTGGAAAATTCGTATTCTTCCAACTCGGAACCAAACGCTTCGGAGTACGCACCGGTATGAAGTTCAATAAATTGTGCTCCTGTTTTAGCTGAAGCTTTAACTTGATCTTCGTCAGGTGCTATAAATAAACTCACTTCAATACCTGCAACAACCAGAGGTTTTACAAAGTCAATCATTTTGGCTAATTGTCCTGCAACTTCTAATCCGCCTTCTGTTGTAACTTCTTGACGTTTTTCAGGAACAATACAACAACTGTGTGGAAGTTGCTTCAAAGCAATTTTTTGCATTTCATCAGTCGCAGCCATTTCCAAATTTAAACGGGTTTTTAAAATTGGCATTAACGTTAAAACATCCTCATCTTTTATATGACGTCTATCTTCTCTAAGATGCGTAGTGATTCCGTTACATCCTGCTTTTTCGCATATTAAGGCTGCTTCAATAACAGAAGGCTCAACTCCTCCTCTTGCGTTTCTTAATGTAGCGACATGATCTATATTTACACCTAATAACATATTTGCCTCCGAGTTTATTTCCTAATATATTTTAACAAAAAAATAAAAGCTTATTCATATCCTCACAAAAGATTAGAATATTTTAAACAATCCTCCGTATAAGTTAAAAAAAATTTTTAAAATCAACTTTTGAGTGATTTATTTTTATTTAGGTATGGCATACTTAACATAAAGAAAAAAAAGAGCGTCTAAGGATTTTTTATGAACATTAATGAACAGTGCTTACTTAATTTTTTATTCAATCCGGATGAAATTAACGGAATACTTGAGGCACTTTTAGACAAAAAATATATTGATGCAACGGCTCTTTTGCCAAAAAATATTTTTATATCTTTCGCAAATTATTCAAATTAATCACTAGGATTCCAAACTTTATGTGAAAATATAATATCGTCAATAGTTAAACCCAATGCAGTTGCAATTGGTTTCAGACGTTGTAGTACCATCCGTTTCGACATAACCAATTCGCTCGTTACTTGCGCGTTTTCACAAGCAATACGTAAGACCTTATTCACTAATGTGTCTGGGTAAGATTTTTTTTCAAAGCGAGTTCCTACTACTTGCGCCCATACTTTTTTAAGATTATATTTTTTAATTTTGCCGGCAAGACTTGATGAAGAAATAATCTCATCAAGTGTAACTCCGACTTGTTCAAATGCTGAATATCTAAGTTTTTTCATAACTTAATTATACACTTAAATTGGGATTTAAACAAAAAAGAAGAAAGTAACATGAAAAAAAGAAAAATATCAAAAGAAATTCGTCGCTCGGTCAAGATTAATGAGAATAGTATCAATTAGTGTTTGCCCTCTTAATGACGGCGGGGTGAAGATTAAAAAAATAGGGGCTTGAAATTTGTTCAAACATACTTCATAATAAGAAATGATAGAAGAATATTGGGAGCGTTTATGCAATTCGATTCATATATAGTTAGTGATACAAAAACGGCTTTTTCTGTACCTATTTTTGATAAGACGAATATTGAAAAAAATAAAAAAAGCTTTAAGCGTTTTGCTTTTACTTTGGCGGAAACTTTAATTACACTAACTATCATCGGTGTTGTTGCGGCTTTAACTATTCCTAATTTGTTAAATAAATATACTAAGCATACTTATGTTGTTGGTTTAAAAAAAGCTTACTCTCAGCTTCAACACGCCATGAAAATGATTCCTATCACCGAAGGCTGCTCCGCAGGTGACTACGAGTGTGCAGGCATGTTTCAGGACTGGGGTAAAGTTACTAATATTGACAGGCAAGATTTTGGCGGTGACCCGAATAAAAAAAATGCATACTTACTATCTAAACAATTTAAAGTTCAAAAATTATGCTTAAATGGAGAATGTAATTTTAATAATATGGGTAATAATGTTGGTTTTATTACAGAAGATGGCACATTTTATAGCAATAGTGGTTGGGCTTCTTATGTAGATATAAATGGCAAAAAAGGACCGAACAAAATAGGTAGAGATATTTTTATTTTTCAATTTGCCAACGAAACAAAAAATGGAATATATCAAGGTACATTAATGCCGTATGGGTCTAAATTACTTGCTAGTTATAATAATAACAATGAATACTGGAAGAATTCTAAATATTGTCAGCCCAAAAATCACAGTTGGGATGATTCTTCAGGATACTGTACAGGTCGTGTTCTCGAAGAAGATGCGATGAAATATTAGTTAAGGGACAGGGTCATAGCCACCTTCATTCAAGGGGTGGCAGCGACAAATTCGTTTTAAGCCTAGCCAGCACCCTTTTAAAACTCCATATTTTATTATGGCTTCTTTTGTATATTGAGAACATGTCGGATAAAATCTACAGACGCTTGGTGTTAGTGCAGAAAATTTTTGGTATATTTTTATTAAAATTAAAGCCATTTTTTTGAACATTATTTCACCAGCTTAAATATCTTAAATTCTGATGGAGAAAGGTTATCAATTGATAACTTATTGGTTTTTTCGTTCAATTCTGTTTCTATCATTTCTGCTTTCTCGTCAATAAATTTTATTTCAGAAACAATGGTATAATCACAAGGCAATTCAAGTGTTCGTTTTTGTTCTTCAATATCTTTTTCATCGTTTGTTGTATCACATAAAGTGTATTCTTCTGCTATTATGTCTTGGGTTTCCGGCAGCCAATTTGCGACTACCAACAGGCTCTCTTTCACCATTTCTTTTGAAATAATCCAAGCGACAAATCCTTCATCCTCTTGGATAATAATTTCTGCTTCACCTTCACGAGTGAGTTCATTTTTAAGTGCAAATCTATTTATTGCATCAAATTTTGCAAAAAAGTCATAATCTTTAGCTCTTGGCATAGATATTTCCGCACCTATTACTCCTTCAATTCCGGTTTGCGTAAAACTTTCATCTCCATCTACAAACAGCACAGGTCTTTGTGCATTTTTTCCACCAGGTAAAAATTTCATTTTGAACCACTTGAATAGTGCACCTTTTTTGCCAAGCATAGCAGGATATTGATTAATTTCTCTAAATTCACCGTCTTGATTATTATATGTTTTTAAAATAGAGAGGTTTGATTTTCTAATATTTTGTAAGTTATAATTTGCAAGCTCTTGATTATCTTCAACGATTTGTTGCGGAGTTTTTTCATTTTGCATAATGATGTCATTTCCCCAAAGAATATCAAACTTCATATTCTCGTGGTATTCTGCATAAAGCTTATCCCACAACATATATTCAGCTAAAGATGCAAAATATGGTATTTTTTCTTTCATTGCGGAATTAACTTTTTCCAAAACCTTTTGTGGCGCACGATAGCTTATAGGAACACCATCCTTTTCAGATACTTCATCTGCAATGTGGTCGATATGATCAACTCTAAAACCGTCAAAATTGTATTTTGACTGTAATTTTTTCAAGAAGTTTACATAAAAATCGATGACAGGCATATTATACTGTCCGTTTTCCAAATAAACAAAGTAAAAAGGAGTTTGGCAGTCGAGATTAGCAAATTCTGTTACATCTTCATCCTTGAAGTTATAATGCTTAAATATCGGATATGTGGCACATTCAGACATTTTATCAAAAACAGGCACTCCTGCTGAACACCATGCACCACCCGGTGCGGGCCATAATCCTTCTTTAATAAGTTCTTGTACTATTTCCCCTTGTTTTTGAATATCGGATTCGTTTAAAATGGATTTTTCCGGATTACCGTTAATTTTTGCAACTATTTTTCTTACTCTTTTGGCCAGTTCAGTTTGAGATGTTTTTGTCATCATTTCATTAGAATATACTTTTTTATTAACGGATAATTTTTCTAAAAATACGAAATAAAGTTCTTTATATTGTTCTGCTATTTCTCCTGCTCCGGAGTTTAATAATGTTATTACAAGATTTTTTATAATTTCCACATCGTCTTCGTCATAATCAGACTTTAATTCTTCAGCAACTTTCTGTGCCTCTTTTTCAATTAACTGAATTAATTTAGGTATATCGAACCAACGGGCAATATCTGGGTTAGATAAAACTAATTTTGAAAACCTTCCTGTTTGAGGTAAAACGTCATATATAACCGGATGTCCTGCTAATTGGGCTAATTGTATAAATAGTTGAACTTGGGCTTCTCCGTCAATACCCGTTGCATTTTTAAGTGCTTTGTCTTCGAGGTTTGCACTTACATCATAACCGGTCGGTAAATATGCACAACCGAACTCACGAGGGTGAAAAGGTATAAGATATATGGTTGTAGCCATAATCCCTTTATTAGGCATACCATTAGGTAAAATCAAAAGTTGTCTCAACCAGTCGATGAGTTTTCCTGTTTCTTGTGTTGTGTTTCCATCGCCAAGTCCTGCCAAATTAATCAATTTAATATTATGTTGTTCTCTTTTTATCCAGTCTGAATTTTGTATGCCGTAACGAGAAAGCGGACTAATTTTTGTGTTTTCAAAATTAAAAATACCTTGAGTAAAGATTCCTTCATTTTGCCATTTTTTTTCTAAAGCATATAAGACTTCTGCGTTAGAAAGTTCTTCCAACGTTTTTAAATGTGGATAAGGTAAATAGCCATATTTTTCTAATTGTTCATCAAAATATTTTTTACGTTCTTTTGTTATTGAATCAAAGTTATAATAATTTTTCAATTTTTCATATAATAAATTTAATTCATCTGCTTTTTTTTCTTCTTTTTTGAATAACTTAAAAAACATTTCTATCCTCTCTCCTCACCTCTCTTTAACATAATAACACAGCGGGTTTTATATGTCATGCAAAATTAATTTGTCTAGTTTATTTGCTTTTGGTACAATTAATTTGATAGAAAAAGAAATGCCCTAAGGACATTTAAAAAAAGGGAGAAAATAATGGAAAACATCAGAGTAAGAATTGCACCGTCACCGAGTGGAAACTTGCATGTTGGTACAGCAAGAACAGCTTTATTTAATTATTTGTTTGCAAAAAGGAATAATGGTAAGTTCGTTTTGAGAATCGAAGATACTGACCTTGAGCGTTCAAATGCAGAATATACTCAAAATATTTATGATAGTTTAAAAGCACTGGGACTAAATTGGGATGAAGGTCCGGATGTTGGTGGACCATATGGACCATATCAACAATCAGAACGTTTTGATATTTACCCAAAATACGTTCAAAAATTAATAGAATCAGGTCATGCTTATGAATGTTTCTGTACACAAGAAGAACTTGAAGCAGAAAAAGAGGAAGCTATTCAAAATAAAAAAGCCTATATTTATTCTGAAAAATGCAGAAATATAACTCCTGAGCAAAGAGCAGAATATATTAAACAAGGCAGAAAGCCTGTTGTAAGATTTGCTGTTCCAAAAGATAGAGAAATTGTATTCAATGACCTTGTTAAAGGTGAATTGAAATTTGATAGTAATCTTATCGGAGATTTTGTTATCCAAAAATCAAATAATACTCCAACTTATAATTTTGCTGTTGTTATTGATGATATGGAAATGAAAATTTCGCATATTATACGAGGTGAAGACCATATTTCTAACACAGCTAAACAAATTCTTATATATGAAGCCCTTGGTGCTGAAGTGCCAAAATTCGGACATCTTGGAATGATTTTGGCAACAGACAGAAGTAAACTTTCTAAAAGACACGGAGCGACTGCTGTTAGTGATTTTGTTAAACAAGGTTATTTAACAGAAGCATTAGTGAATTTTGTTGCCCTTTTAGGCTGGGCACCTTCAGATAGTGAAGAAATTAAAACTGTTGATGAAATTGCAGCAGATTTTGATATTACAAAAATATCTTCTTCAAACTCTGTATTTGAATATGACAAGCTAAATTGGATGAATGGTCAATATATCAAGAAAATGGATATTAAACAATTAACGGAAAAAATAAAACCATATCTTGAAGAAAATTATGATTTGGCTGAATTAACCCAAGAACAACTTGAACATATGGTAGAAGTTACTCGTGAACCGCTTACTGTCCTTTCTGATATCGTCAAAGATGTGCCATTTTTCTTTGGTACAGATGTTGAATTTGAAGGTACTGTAAAAGAGGACGTTATTTCTACGGAAACATCTCAAAAAGTATTAGTAAAAGTCCTTGAGGATGCTCAAAAATGGGATTTTGATAACCTTGAAGATTTGCATGAAAAGCTTGGTGAGCTCAGAGCTTATTTCAAAGAACAAGGTATTAAGCCAAAAGAAACAATGTGGGCAATAAGAGCAGCTATTACAGGTAGAACGCATGGTGCGGATATATCTGCGGTAATAAATATTATCGGTAAAGATAAATTCCTCAATAGAGTTAAAAATGCAATTATTTCATAAAAATAATAACAAAAATTCATTATTAATATTTTTTTCAGGCTGGGCATTGGATTATTCTCCATTTGCCCACCTGTTTTCAGATGAGTCAGATTTGCTTTTTGTATGGGATTACAGAAATTATAACTTTGAATTTGATTTTTCTAAATATGAAAGAATTGATGTTGTAGCTTTTTCTTATGGGGTATTTATGTCGCAGTTTGTTAGCTTGCCAATCTTTAATTCATTTACGGCTATTAACGGTACGCATATTCCTATAAATAAAAATACCGGAATTAATCCCAAAATTTTTGATTTGACGTTAAAAAATTTGAATGAAATAACATTAGAAAAATTTTATAAAAATATGTTTTTATCAGAGCAAGATTATACAACTTTTAAACAGTTAAATACGCAAAAAATTAATATTGATGGATTAAAAGAAGAATTGAAAAATATCAAACAACTTTCAGAGAGGGTAATTAATGAAACAAATTGCACAAAAGCGGTTATATCTTCTCATGATAAAATAATTTCAACTACTGCGCAAAATAATTTTTGGGCTGATAAAATAGAAATAAAAAAAATTAATAGCGGACATTTTCCGTTTTATAGTTATAATTTGAAAGAGTTATTAAGATAATGGATAAAAATCTTATCAAAAAAAGATTTCAATCAAAGTTAAAAACCTATGATGACAACGCAATTGCGCAAAAAATAGTCGTTGAAAATTTAACAAAGCTTGTTCCTTATAAAAACTATCAAAATGTTTTAGAAATTGGCTGTGGAACCGGGTTTTTGAGTAAAAAGCTGGATTATTTGAATGCTCAAAAATTATATTTAAATGATTTGTTTGAGGATGTTAGAGATTATTCTAAAATTAAAAATTTAGCGCATGAGTTTTTAATTGGCGATATTGAAAAAATTGATTTTCCTGAAAATTTAGACTTAATAATTTCAGCTAATTCTCTTCAATGGATTTTAAATCTGGAGCTGTTATTTGAGAAGATAAATAAGGCGTTAAACCCAAATGGCAGCTTTATTTTTTCGCTTTTTACAGTCGGTAATTGTGCAGAGTTAGCAAATATTTTTGATGTTTCACTAAATTACAAGAATGAAGCTGAAATTATAAATATGTTAAATCCTAATTTCATTGTTAATTTACATAAAACCGAAAATATAACCTTATATTTTTCAAATACAAAGGCGATTTTAAATCATATAAAATTAACAGGAGCAAATTCAGTTAAAACTGTATCAATGACTAAATCTCAGCTTAAAAAAGCAGAGCAAGAATACGAAGAGTTACGTACAGAAAAGGGTTTACCGTTAACCTATGTAACTTCGTATTTTAGAGCAACAAAAAACTAGATTTCTTTAGTTCTTTGGTAATTTCCGATGTATGTTTCTAATTCATCGCTATATGCAAAGAAAAATACACCCATCGATAATGATAGCAATGATGTAAAGATTAAAAACAGTGATAGTTTATTAGCATCAATTGGAGCAGTGTTTATTGGGGCGGATAAAGAATTTCCCTGTATAAGACTTTTTTCATATTGTGCAAAACAACTACAGCAAAGAATTGCTGATAAAAGAATCCATATTAGAGCAAAAGCTCTTTTTTTTAATCGCATAAATACCTTCCTAAGCTACGTACCAAAATTTGAATGGACTTGTTTTATAATTTGGCGTGACAAACCAAAATTAAAACTCATCCGCATCGCAATCCAAGCGATGCCTCAAAGGCACTCACGTCAGGTAAAATTTGATTTTAATAATGAAAACATAAAACTCTTTTATAAGCTCTTTCTTACAGAGATATTATAACATGCTATTTTGTTTTTGTCACCCCTATTTGGGTAATATTGGATTTGTAATAAATAATATTCTATATATTGCTACCACAACATTTTTTGTATTTTTTGCCACTTCCACATGGGCATGGTTCATTTGGACGAACTTTTTTATTTTGTGTATGTGCTTGTTCTTCTTCTTTTTCAATCATTTCAATCGTTTTCATGAAAATTTCTGAAGAATATAAAACAGTTGTTGGTGAATATATTTTTTGTTTTAGAAAATCAGCTTTATAATGTTGAATAAGTTCATCATAATTATAATTTTTTTCTAAAATTTCATTAACTATATTCATAAAATTTGGATATTTGTTATAAAGTTTGTCTACAATTGTGTTAGGAATCTTGTCATTTTCTAATATAGTTTTTAAACATTCCGAGTAGTTTGTTATTTCTTTGTAATTACTTTCAAAACCGTGTTTAAGAGTAGCCCAAAATGGGATTATATATAGACCCAAGTTTTTATCAAATATCATTCCTACGTCGTAGAGTGCGTTGTGTGAAGAAAATCCTCCCATAGAATTTTCCAAAAAATTATTGTACTGAGAATCAAATTCTTTAACTTTAAAGAAATTATATTCTTTTGGTTCTTTAATAAAGTCTTTAACTTGTGTTTTTAATTCCGGGTTTGCATTTTCACAAAAATCATTGAATATGCTAATAAGTTCATCAACATTTTTATTGTCAGAAATTATTTCGTCTGTGTTAAATAAGTCTTGAAATTTGTTTGAGAATTCGGTAATAGAATTTTCTATTTCTTTTTGTTTTATTTCATTATCTATGTATAAAAGTTCCGGTTTTTCAAGTAATTTTGCTATTGCGTATCTATATACATCTTCTTTTTGGTAGCTCGCATAAACATTTGCTATTTCAATTAGGTAAAAAGTGTTTTCAAATTCAAAAATACGAGAAATAACAAATTGACCTGCAACAACATTTCTAAAATTTGTCATTTTTACCAATGGAAGAACATTGTATTCTTTATCGTTTAATAAGTTTTCGAATACAAATGCATTTTTTAGTATTCTTTTTATTTCAAAAACGCTTTCAAATGATGTTTCTAAGCTTTTAATTATTTCGAGCTCGGTTTTATCATTAATTTTAGTGTTTTCTATATATAATTGAAAAATACTTTTTTGATTAATGGTTCTTTCGAAAAGATAAGGAATTAAAACAGATTGCATGTTTTTGTTTGGCAAGTTTGTTGCGGAAACTGTTTTTAGGTATTCTTGTACATCTTCTTTCACGATTTCAGAGTTCATAAGAAAATCAAATAATTTTGAAATTGTTGTTGAAATTGTTGAAAATTTTTCTATAACTGACATTTTTTCCTCTATCTTTCATTTAATTTTATAATTGCACTGTGTCGATTGGTAGTACCATTTTCTTTCCTATAAGAAAAAAATAACTCATTTGTGCAAGAAGTGCAATAATTACATAAGTCTATTTTTTTGACACCGCAGGCTAATAGTTGTTGGTAATTAATTCTTTTTAAATCTGCGAAGATTTTGTTATCCTTTATTATAAAACAATTATCTGAGTTTTGCACTGTTGATTTTAATTCTTTGTACACATCTTCTCCAATATCATAACAACAAGAACCGATAGCCGGACCTATTGCCGCTAATATGTTTTTTGGTTGTGAATCAAAGTTTTTTACCATTTTTTTGATTGTTTTTTGAACAATTTTACCAGATGTACCTCTCCAGCCGGCATGCACAATTGCTGCAATATTATTAAGTTCATCAAAAAGTATAATAGGCGTGCAATCTGCAAAATTAAGGAATACAGCTTGTTTTGAGTTTGTTAATATAATTGCATCTGTATTGTCATATTTTGTTCTTCCAACTTCGGCAATTTCAATATTTGAGCTATGTGTTTGAGTTGGAGATATTAGATTTTCTTCAGATATTGAAAAATATTCATAAATAAGTGATTTATTTTTATTAATTATTTTGTGCGCATCAATTTCTCCACTTTTAATAAACGTTTCCTTTGTTGTGAATGCGTGTGACAAAGATTTAATCAAATCAGATTTTAGTATTTTTTTGTTATCAATTTTTTCAAAGTAAAACATAATTAATTAAATGTATTAAATAATCTATCTCCGGCATCACCTAGTCCTGGTATAATATATCCTTTTTCGTTTAGTGCTTCATCAATGTGAGCCGTAACTATTCTGATTTTTTTGAAATTATCGCGAATATTTTTAATTCCTTGTGGTGATGCGAGAAGGTTTACGAATGTGAGGTTTTCCTCTTTCATTCCCTTTTTTAAGAAAAGGTTAATTGTTTCAATTGAGGAGTTTCCAGTTGCAAGCATTGGATCTAAAACATAAACGTAGGTGTTATCGGGTTTTTCAAGTTCAATTGGTGTTTTGTTATAATACCAAATCGGTTGGAGTGTTTTTTCATCCCTGTACATTCCAATATGACGTATAGTTGCATTAGGAAGTATATCCGCAGCAACATCAGAGAATGCAAGTCCGGCTCTTAATATAGGGGCAATAATTATATCTGCATCAGGGTCTATAATATTTGTTTTGGTTTTACAGATGGGTGTTTCTATTTCAACTTCTTTCATTGGTAGGTTGCTGTATGCTTTGTATAATAGCAAGTAAGCCAATCTTTTTGATGCATTTCTAAATATTTCCGGAGATGTTTCTTTATTTCTTATAACGCTCAAATTGTGCTCAACCAAAGGAAAATCGCATACTATTATATTTTCATCTAGTATTAATTCTGTCATTTCGTGAGTTCCTCCATTTTTTTGTTGAAGTTTTTTATTGCTTGATTGTTTTCAATAAATTCTATTATTTTATTTTCATAGTTATTTATAGAATTTATTTTACTTGGATATGTGGTAATTTCTTTTGATGTCGTATGAATTAAGTATCTTAAGCTTGGAATTTGTTCAATTGGTATTATTTTATTTACATTATTAGCTGCATAATATATTATGTCAGCAATTTTCGTTGAATTTTCAAATGTTCCTGAAACTCTTTCAGGATTATAAGGAAATACTAATTCTTGCGTATTTTCTATGTTTGTTTTTGGGGGATATAATTCTAAAGAACGAGAGCCGACAAGACCTGTAGATTCAATTGTTGCACGTGCTCCGAGCGGTATGGATATGTTTGGTGCTGTTATAACAAAGGAGACAAAAATTTCATCATTATTAACAATTTTTACGTGCGTTATGTAACCAATTTCCACCCCCATAAGTTTGACGGGGGAGCCGTTCTTTAAACCGTTAGTATCGCTAAAAAATACGTGATAACTGTGCTTTTGTTTGAGTTTTTTATGCTTGTACAAAAAACTTCCCATTATCACGGTTATAATGATAAGGGTCCAGATAAAAGCTTCTGTTAGCCAAATTACATATTTGTTCATAGCTTTGATTATATCACAAAAGGGCATTCTTTTAGAATGCAAAACCAATAATTAAGATAATTTTAGTTATGAGCTTGTTTTTCCATAAAAGAAGGAATTGCAATAAAGCCCAAATACATAATAAAAGCTACAAGTAATAAGTTTACCATTTCCATGACGCTACCTCAATAACATCCTACATGTTACATATGCCCAATTTTTGGAAAACGTAACACTTTTTTGAAAATTGGGGAACTTTTTTAAAAAAAATTTTTCTAATATAATGGAAATACTTGATTTTATTGAAGAATTACGAACGTCGTTTGTTAAGTTTTGTTAATCGGAGAGAAAAATTATGAAGAAAGATGTACAAAAATTGTTTGCGAATTTATGTTGTTCTAATTGTAGAGCAGATTTTACGGAAGATTCTATTAAAATATTAAGAGAAGAGGATGAGTTTTCTGTTCTGCAAATTGTTTGTAACAAATGTGGAAAATCATTTGGGATTGCTTTTTTGGGGGAGAGCGGGGTGGCTCTTAAAGGTTGCAGAGATGAGGATTATGCTTTAGAGTTGCAAGACGGACCGGATGCAGTAAGTGTTGATGACGTTTTGAATGCTCATAAGTTTATAAAAAATCTCGGAGCTGATTGGAAAAAACATTTACCAAAGGATTATAGGGATATCTAATTAAAATTTGACATTTTTAAATAGTGTGTCAAATTGTTGGTGATGTCTCTTTTACTAATCTTAACTTCCTTGGAAAAGGAAGTTTTTTTTAGTCATATAAGTTTCTTATCTTTTTAATTGCACTTAATGCATTTGCCCTGAAACTTTTTGGGTAAATTATTTCGCACGATTTTCCATATCTCAGAAGTCTTTTTAGTAATTGAGTTTTATCTTCGTTTGAGTTTGAAATTATTTTATAATTTTCATCCATATCTATGAGGCGTTCTTCGGACTTTAGTTCATAATTAGCAGCTAAGCGATTTTTTATTTTGAAAGTTACAGAATTTTTAATGTTTGTCGACTTAGATTTTGTAGGTAATTGTTCTGTATTTAGAATATATTCTATGGAAAAATCTTGAATTTCTGCAAATGTTGGATTATATGCTTTTAAAATATATCCGTTCGGAGTTATTATTGTTTCAAGCGGTTCAACCATAAATATTTGTTCTTTATCAAGTTGTTTATTAAAGTATGTTAGTTTGATTTTTTGTTTTTCTTTGCAAAGATTGTAAAAGGTTTTAAAATTACTTGTATTTAATTTTGTACTTAAAATATCGTTGTGCTTTGATTCTATTTCTTTTGTTTTTTCATCAAGTAATTTTGTAAGTTGTGCCTGTTCAATATTAAAAACTTTTGTTAGAAATAATAATAATTTTTGATAATTGTTATCGTCAAGTACCCTTTTCGAATATAATAAAATTAGAAGAAAGGTATTGATGTTTTCTGTAGAAATATTTTTTGTAAGAGGAAGAGTCGTAATAAAATACTTGTCTCCTTTTCTTTCTGTATTTATTCCAAAAAGTTTAAATGTATTCATGTATTTATATAAAGAGTCAGGCCGAAGTTCTTCTTCCGAATTAGATCGATTAGACAATTTAGTAGTTATTTCTGTTTGGGTGCATTTCTTGTGAAATAACATTTTGAGCATTTCTAATGCCCTAACGGTTGTGTCATTTATTTTTTTAGATTTAGTGTTCATTTTCATAAATCTCCAAAATACTATCTAAATGTTTTTTAAATTCATCAATTGTATTTTGCGGGCTGATTATTTTGCATTCACTCTCAAAACATATTATTCTTTGGAAAAAATTAAATTTATTGATGACTTCGGCTTGAACAATTATTTTATTAAGCTGTTTCTCAATAACGATTTCATTTTTAAGCGGCAAAAATTTTTCCGCAGCTTCTCCTGTAAGTTCGTATATAACTTTATTTAGAATTTTTTCGGAGATATCTGATTTATCGTCCTGAAGTTTTGTAATAGAAGAAATTTTGTCAATTCTCAAGTATGAAGGTTCTGCATATTTATATGAATATAACCACAAGTACAATCTATTATTTTCAAAAACAACTTTCAGTGGTTTTATTTTTAATTCTTCATTTCCGTTTATTGGCGAATTATACACAATTTTTGCTGTTGTTTGTTCAGCACAATGATTTAAAATATCAGCCAATAGAGTAAAATTTATATTTTTAAGAATATTTGTTTGTGAAAAAATTTCTTTTACTTCTTCATTGTCTGTTACTGCTTCAATTTCATTAATCAGGGAATTTACATTTAAAATTGTTTCATAGTTGTTAAAATGGTAGAGCGAATTTCTTATTATTGTCAACATTTCTGTGTTATCAACGGTAAGTTTATGTTTAAACGGATGTGATTTTAATATGTAATTATAATTATTTGAACGCTTAGGTTTTTCAATATCGAATCCTGCTTCTCTCAATGAATTTATTGAGTTTGTAATTGTATCTTTATGGCAAGAATATTTAAGAATATTGTTGCCTTTTAATTTATCAATAATTTCGTTAATAGAATGTGGTTGTTTTGCAAGAAGCAACGCTATAAAAAACGCTCTGTAAGTAGTTATACTTATTGTGTTTTTTTCGGTTTTTGTATTTGTGCTTGGAAGAAAAGATTTTTTCATATTCGTATATCCCCAGATTTTATGAGATAATTATACAATATTAAGAGGAGATAAGCATGCAAAGAATATTGAATCGTAACAATTATGAAATGAGAGAAATTAAATTTATAAAGAATTATACCAAACATGCATTGGGTTCTGTGTTGGCTCAATTTGGAGATACTAAAGTAATTGTAACGGCGTCTGTAGATGAGCAGAAGCCTAAATGGATGGATAAAGAGGATAAAAGAGGTTGGGTTACCGCTGAGTATTCTCTTTTGCCTTCGTCAACTAATACAAGATGTGCTCGTGAGCGTTCTAAAATTTCAGGAAGAACACAAGAAATACAAAGATTAATAGGTAGAAGTTTAAGAGCATGTGTTGATTTAACAAAACTGGGGCCAAGAACAATAACAATAGATGCTGATGTTATTCAGGCAGACGGTTCAACTCGTTGTACCAGCATTTGTGGTGCGTATGTTGCGTTATCTTTGGCGGTGGAGAAATTAATGGAGCAAGGTTTATTGGAAGAAAATCCGATAATAGAACCGATTGCTGCTGTCTCTGTTGGTATTTCTGATGGAGAAGTCATTGTAGACTTGGATTATCAGGAAGATTCGCATGCACAAGTAGATTCCAATGTTGTTATGACAAAAAGCGGAAAAATTATTGAATTTCAAACAACTGCGGAAGGCGAACCTTATGACAGGGCTCAATTGCTAGAACTTTTAGATGTAGCAGCACAATCTATTGATAAAATTATTAATTTCCATTACAATAATTCTTGCTATTAGTATCCTAAAGGAGAGGACAATGGATAAAATAACAATTCGTTCAGACAGAGATACAGATTATACTTTTATGTATAAAGGAGAGGAAGTGACGCTCAAAGCAGGCAGTATTATAAGCATTGCTAATGGTTTGAATGAAGTTGTGCTTCCTACTTGTGTTATGAAAATAATGAATAACCTCATTGTTATCAAAGAAGACGCTAAGTAATTTTTATTTAATTTGAATTTTTCTTAAAAAATCTTAATATTATGCTTATAATATTTAAGATTTTTTTATTGTGTGCCGATATAACATTAGTAAAGACAATGGAGTGTATCGCTTATGGGTATGTCAGCATCACAAGCACGATATTTACAATTAACAGCAAGAAAGACAGATTTAGAATTTGAAGCTCAACAAATTTGTCATAAACGTTTAACTTTAGCTGAGCGCACAGAGCGTATTGCGACCGCTTTTTCTGAAAAAATAAATGACAGAAAATTATATTATAATGCTCCATATACTCTTACTACAGCCATAGATGATGACGGAAATATCAAAGAATTGGTTTCTTTTGGTGAAGATTGTAGTACTTTAAAACGTCTTGATTATTATGACATAACAAATGAAATTAACGATGAAAATCAACCCGGATTGGGCATGAGAATAGTTGATTCAGAAGGCAGAATAATTGTTCCTGAGTTGCCGGAAGGTGGGGATCCTGCTAAGTATCTTGTAGTGCCTGGAATTGTAGCGAATAGAAATGCTAATTCCACAACTTACGCGGAGGCATGTGATTATTTAGAAAATAGGTTGCGTTCAGGGGATTGGTTAGTTCAACAACCCAATACAAATAAGGACAGTTATAACGGTCTAGATTGGGTAGACATAGATTTTTACAATCACAACAATATTGATGATTTGCTCTACAAAGACAATGATAGTGCAGCAGAAGCCGAATATACACAAAAAACGGAAACTATCCAACGTCAAGACAAAATGCTTGAGATGAGATTAAATCAAATAACAACTCAACAAAATGCCGTTCAAACTGAAATGGACGCTGTTGAAAAAGTTTTACAGAAAAACGTTGAAAACTCTTTTAAAACTTTTGCATAAACAAAAATTATTTTATATTTAAGATTTTTTTAAGCTTAGTTTTGAGTAGCTTGTTTTCGTATTCAAGTCTTTCTATTTTTTCCTGTATTTCATCAGGTATTGTTTCATCAGGATTAGAGTTGTTTTGATTGCTGTTGAAATTTAATGTAAAACGTCTTTTACTTTCTTGCTTTATTAAAAGCACATTATCGGTATCATTTCTGGTTACTAAATTTAAATTTATTAATATAGATGCGAATCCTTTTTTCTCTTTGGAGAGTTCACTTTCTTTTTGAATTTTCATAGCTTCTTCCAACTGATCCACATCAATAAGCCCTATTCTTTTAAAATATTCGCCAATTCTGATTTGATTAGCAAAATATGCAGCTTTTGCATTAACCAAAGGGTTTTCTGCCATAGCAACAAATTGGTTTTTTATGCATTTGCAATAAATTTGGGATGTTTCTTCTAAAGTCCATGCATTATTGAGAGTTATTTCAATAATACTTTTTCCTTCCAATAGAGCAGCCAAGAATTTATATTCATCAGTACTCGGAGCCTCCTTGCTCAACCTTTCTGCTTCTTTTCTGCCTGCATACGTTATTGTCGGGCATAAGTATTGATACAAATCTTCTTCTCTGACATCCAAGTCGGAGCATGGGAGTAATTCTTTGAGATTTTTTTTCATTATAAGGTAAATAATTTCTTTTACCCATAAAGGCAAATTTAATAATTTTTTCTCAAAATCTGCATATAAATTAAAATTATTCATATATTCCTCCGATAGTAATTAATTTAATTATATATTATAATAAATACAGGTCATATTAATTTACAAATATTAATGAATGGAGCACAAATGGGCTTGGACGGATTTTCAATGTCAAACTTAGGTTTGTATAATAAATTAACTTCGGCGCAAATGGCAAATGAAGTCGATATGATTGTAGCTCGAGGAGGAGAAAATCAAGTCAAAGATATAGATGCGGCCGCCCGCAAAAAAGGAATTGAAAGAAAAGATTCTGATTTTACGGAAACTGGTGGACAAGCTTTTATTGGCGGAGATACAAGTGAAGAAGAATACGAAAATCTGCCTGAACCGGAAATTGAATTAACAGACGATGAAGATGATTTGGAACATAGTGCGCAACGATATGAGATGAGAGTTAATGCGGATGCGGATATTGTTGAGTTGTATGATAATTTTTTGGGGATGACAATTCAAAGATTAACCATAAAAGATATGCTTTCAATGGTTAAAAAATTTTCAGATCCGTCAGGAGTAATGATAAATAAAAAAATATAAATTGTTCAATAAATTTAGAAAAAAGACCGCTGATATATGCGGTCTTTTTTATGCCGTGCCACTGCCTATCGAAAACAGTAAACAAAGTTCACATACTTACATATCTACTTTTTAGAATAACTTCACCCGTAAATTACACCTTAGTGCTGCTGTGTTCCCACTCTGACACGGTTCGATGGTTTGCGCCGATATTATCTAAAATATCAACAATATATAAGCAGTTTGCCTTGCTTGCTGCCCCCTCACGGCAGGCTCTTCACCTTGCTAAGCGTTCAAGTCGAGAGATTCGCTACGTCCCCGTGGAGCACGGCAATTTCAGTTTACATTAAACAAAATTTTTGAGCAAATCTTAAGTTTTTTCTTGCTTGTTGCCGAATAAAGAAATAACTAATACTGAGCTTGTTGTTTTTTCTAAAACTCTTTTGCTGGTTGAACCCAAGAGAAATTCAGAAAATTTGTCTTTTGAATGTGAGCCCATTATAACTAAATCTATTCCCTCTTTTTCTATTTCTTCCAGTATTGATGTGCTGGGGGCTCCGATTAGCATTCGTTCTTTTTTAACGCTTAATTGGTATCCTTTTAGAGTAGAGCTCGTGTCTCTTAAAACATTTTGAGCGAAACAGTTTCTTTTTTTTAAATAATCATTAAACCACTCTTTGTTGCCGGTTATTTCTATAGGTAAATTTGAAATATCCTCCATAACTGTCACTGTGTAAATTTCTTTGTTTGAAAAATCTAACAATTCTAAAGCTTTTTTAATTGTGTATTTGGAATTTTCAGAACCATCTGCAGTGAATAGAATTTTTTTGTTTGGGAGCGTTTTTTTACTTATAAATATAGGTGATTGAACCTGATTGACAATTTGTCGTGAAACTGAGCCTAACCAGCTTTTTACTCCTTTTTTTCCATGAGACCCTAATATTATTAAATCGTATTGAGTCTTTTTAGTTTGTTTGATAATTTCTTCACTGGCGTTGCCCCAAGATTTTTTTAGTTCACCAATGGTGTAACCTTTTTCTAAGATGGTGTTTGATGCAAGCTTAAGAACGTTGGTTGCTATTTTCTCGTAAGTGTTTATGAAATCTTGTTCGGGATAAGACATATACATTGGATAAAAATGCCAGTCTATTACACATAAAACATCAATTTCTATAGATTTTTTGTAGTATTTGATATTTTCCAGTGCATTAAAACTAATATCCGAACCATCAGTACAAAATAAGGCCTTCATAAGTAATCCTTTCTTAAAGTCGTTCTGTTTTTAAAATATCAGAATAAATAAAACTTTTTATTGCCAAGATAGCTATTTTTTTATAGTATAATATTGTAAGAGTTATAGTGTGATATAAAATGGTTTCTAATCAAAAAGTAGCTGCAGTTCAAAATTTTAATATCAAAGATTATATGTCTTTGATTGAAACTGTTGTTAAGGTTGAAATTTCAAAATTTAATGTACCGCATTTGGTGGAATATTCCGAGTTGCTTAATATCGGGATTCAGGTTGTACATACACTTGCAAAAACGTCAGATATGGAAACATTTAATAATTCTTATATTTCTACTGCTATAAAATGGGCAATCAGAAATGAAGTTAGGCGCAGATATAAGTGGTATACATTAAAAACGAAATCCGTAAAAGTTGATGAAGACTACCAAAATGAGATAAGAGAAGCCGTTTATAAGACGATTCTTTCTGTAGATGAGCTTGCAGATGCAGAAAATCCGACAATTATTAAAGATACAAGAAGAACACCTGTCGAAAATCTTGAGTTTGCAGAGCTTAGTGCTGTGTTAAAAGAAGCAATAAAAAAACTACCTCCTCGAGAAAGAGATCTCTTGGAGAGTAGGTTTTTCAAAGAAAAGAAGTTAAGAGAAATTTCGGATGAAACCGGTTTGTCACAGTCAAGAATTTCACGTATTATTCAGTCGGGCTTGAATAAACTTAAAAAAGAATTGCACAGAATGAATTACGATGGAATATAATCTTGTTATTTATTTAGTATTGGTATAATGGGCTATTGAATAATGAGTTTTGGTATTGGTTAGAAAAAGGATTATTTATTGGGTTTATCATGTTGTAACCAAGTGGGGTATTAATGTTGTTCATTGGGTTTGAATAATTGTATGTAAACGGATTTACCTGTTGTTGTGTTTGAGGCTGCGTATTTAATGGTTGAGGAATAAGACTTTGTTGCTGCACTTGTTGTGCTTGAGCTTCAGCTTGAGCTTGTTGAGCCTGTTGTTGCTCTGCTTTTTTCTCGGAATATGATTTACCGGTAATAGCTTTAGCTGCTTTTCTTCCAGCCCAAGCTGCTGTAGCACCACCAACGATTGAGCCGATGAAAGTCCCAATTGCAGTACCAATGCCCGGGCAAATAAGAGAACCAATAGCAGCCCCTGCTGTGCCACCAGCTTTAGCTCCAACGCACCAACCGACAACAGATCCTCCTACTGTTACCGTTGATTTTGCGGTTTGTTTAATACCTTCTTTCCTTCCACCTTCAATGAATGCTGGTAGAACTTCTGTAAAACCTTCAATAGCTCCTTCAATAACGGCCATGGTTCCGGCACCGCCTGTTCTTAATGCGTTTTTTGTACCGTTCCAAGCTTTAATTGCTGTTGAGCCTGCAGCTGATTTGCCAACCTGTACTGCTGTTTTTACATCCTTAATGGATTTTAGTGAATTTTTAGCCGCAGCCAATGTTTCTTTAACTGTTTTTGTACCGGTAGTTGCTGTAGTTGTTGCTGTTTGAGTAGCTGCTTTTGCTGCTGCATTTCCTGCTTCTTGTCCTGCTTTAATAACTTCGTCGGCTGTTTTTGTGTTTTTGATGCCAACCCATCTTTTAAAGAAAAAAGGTTTTTGGCTAAGTTCTTTCATTGTTTTAAGTTGAGTTTCATATTTTGCAATATCTGCTAAGTTTCCTTTACTTAATGCATCTTTGTATAATTGCAATGTTTTAGTATATTCTTTTCCTAATTTAGTAGCTTCATCTGCTGCCGCTAACCCAAATTTATTACCTGCAATGTGGGCATTGAAACTTTTGATCCAATTGCTGCTAGCGACTTCTTTGGAAACGCCTGCATTCATTGCTGTGTTCATTGTATCTTGAGCATATTTAAATGCGTCTATAGTTTTAAATGGGTGTAACATTTTAGGAACAGATGCTATACCACCCATAAATAAAGCGGTACCACCGACTTCACTTGCAAGAGAACTTTCGCCTGTAGTGGCCTCTGCAATTTCTCCACTTACTCTGGCCGCCGCATAAGCTTGAGGCCCATATTGCATAATTGGTTGTGCATTATTCCCAAAAGTTGGTGAATACAAGTAATTAACAGACATTATTTTCCTACCTAAAATTAAAACTAATTCTTCCTACTCTTTAATAAAAAAAAATTACGCTTACAAATTTACAAATTTCATACAAATATTACAAAAAATTTACAAAACTCATCTTTTTGTATGATTGCTAATATTGCTGAATAAGTAGAATTAATAAAGGAGATTGCCATCGTATCTCCGGAACGTTCAAAAACAACACTTGGGATAAAAGATGACGGGTGAATTAGAAAGTAATTCATATAGCCACATAAAGAGGGTTTCTGATGAAGAATTGGAAGCTTTGTGGGCAACGTATTTTGCGGACAGAAGTAATAAAGCTGTTCGTGATAAGCTTATTGTTCAGTATATCTATCTTACAAGATATGTTGTAGGGCGTGTAAAGGTGAATTTGCCTCCGTCTTTTTCTGTGGAAGACATTGCCAGTTATGGTGTAGAGGGTCTCATTGATGCTATTGAAAAGTATTCGACTAACAGAGGTGCAAGGTTTGAAACATATGCCCTTATGCGTATTCGTGGCAATATAATTGACAAAATTCGTTCTCAGGACTTTTTGCCCAGAAGCGCTCGTAAGAAAATTAAGGATGTTAAAACCGCGATGGAAACTTTGCGGTTAAAAATAGGTAGGATGCCAACAACTACTGAGGTTGCAGATTATCTTGGAATATCTAAAGAACGAGTTGATGAGATATTGGCAGAAGATACAAGTATTTATTCATTGCATGACAAAAAAGGGACGGCTGATGATAGTGTTGAGATTATTGACACAATCAAGGATGAAAACAAGCTAACTCCGGAAGAGCAGCTTGAGGAAAAAGATGTCAAAAAAGAGCTCCATAACGCGTTGAAACGTTTGCCGGAGAGAGAAAGAATGATTATGGTTCTTTATTACCATGAAAACATGACGCTTAAAGACATTGGAGAAATGATAGAGGTTTCCGAGTCAAGAGTCTGCCAATTGCATGCGCAAGCTATTATGAAACTTCGAAAAATCCTTTCGGAAGAAAGAACCGGTAGGTTGCAAAAAAGTATTATTTAGTCACTTTTTTAATATTGTTTGGTGAAATTAAATTTGTTTAAGCCCGGCAAGATTGGGGTCTAAAAGTCTTCTGCCTATTTCCTCAAATTGAATAGAGCATAGAGTTTTATTTCCATAGTTCATTATTTTTTCAATTACACCTTTGCCATATTTTTCGTGGTAGACAAAATTTCCTTCTTTAAAATCAGCGGTTTCTTCATATTCTAATTCAGGAACGGAATACACCGGAATAGGCTGCGGTTGCGGGATAGGTTTATCTGTTTCTTCAACAGGTGGTGTTTCTTCTTGAATTGAAGGTTCTTCCATAGCGGTTTGAATTTCTTCCGTTTGGATTATTTGTTGTTCTTCAATTAAATTTTCTTCAGGTTCAAAGTCCGGCTCCGCATCATTATTTATAGATGTTTCTTCAATTTCAGGTAAATTGTCTAATTCTTCAAGATAATCCAAATCGGCATCAGTTAGTATTTCATCTTGTGTGAAACTCTCTTCCTCAAGGATGTTCTCTTGCGGCTGGATTGTCATACTTTCTTTCCTTGCGCCTGCTCTATAAAGCTTGTCTACGTCTTTTTGTATTTCTTCCTCTATATAATCCGGCGCCATATTGGTATCTACATATGTTAGTTTTAAGAGAAAAGAAAGGTATAGGGTGTTTTCTCCGCAAATTACATATTCATCCCTGTTTAATTTATTCATAAATGATGTATATGTTGCAAAGTCATTAACATATTGATTTGGCGGAAATAAAATCATATTTTTAGCAATAGACTTCATAACATTTACAAATGTATGGGTATAATTAGACGCCAATATCGGTACTAAATATCTGTTATTGTAGATATCCAATATGGTTTTCTTGTCAGAATTATCATTTTCAAGTTTTGCAATAAAAGCGCATTCTGTTGTGATGTTTTTTGCAATATAGTTTAAAACTAATTTGTGCCAAATTGGTTCAATTTCCGTTGCATCAATCACAACTACTGTATTTTCGCTTATAGCTTCATTCAAACAGTTAAAATCTTCAATTGTTTCAGCAAAAATATCTTGTTGTGAATATTTTACAAATTTATTTTTAAAGAGCATTAACTCAGGAATTTTATTTTCTTCATATTGAGAATAAATAACATTTTTGATTGTTGAAAAAGGCAGATATCCCTCTTTTAAAGTTTTAATGTATTCTTGCAGTTCGATTATAACATCTTGAACAACGGCCTGAGCTGAAAGAGATTCGTCTTTGAGTTCGTTTTCATATATATAATTTAGAGTATTGTATGATAATGGTAGTTTAAAATCTTCGGAAATTTTTATATAATAAGCATTATCAATTTTTAAACTTCCGTCAAAGTCTATAAGAACCGTTTTTTCACCGAGTTTTTTGTTTGTAAATACTAAATTATTTGCGATGACATTGTAATTTGCATAGTCATCCAATAGAATTAAGGGCTTGTTTTTAAGTAATTCTTTGTCTGTCTTAAAAACAGTGTTGTCGTGTTGAGATAAGTATCCCCACTGAATAGGCGATTCTTCGTCTGTGAGCATTGATATAACTTGTTCTTGAGAAACAGGAGCAACTTCAGCGCCCGTAGATGGAGTGAAACCTAAATATGTATTAATTTTTCCTGTTTCATCGACGGACAGACAACATTTTAAAACAGCAATATTCACATCTTTTTCGGCAGAAGATTCCATTCCGATAACTTGTGTAAGAACGGACTTTGTCCCTTCGGATACCAGTAAAAAGTCAGAGAGCAAAAGTCCATTTTGGTATGGTGAATAAGCTAATTTTAAAATGTCATTCCTAACTTCGATAATCTGCATAACTAATTCTCTTTCAATATAAATTAATTATACATAAAAATATATATTTCACAACCAAAATACGTTAAAGTATGTATCAAAGTTAGTTGTTCAATTTCTGTTGAATATTCATTAATGCTGTGAGTAGAGGATCTATGGTAGGGGAATATGTCGGAGAATATGTCATGTCTAGATTAACTAAATCATCTATAATTTTTCCGCCGGTTATTGCTCCGGTAATCGTGTTGATTCTCTTGTCCGCATCACCGCAACCAATAGCCTGCGCTCCTAATAATTTTCTTGTTTTTCTATCAACAATAACCTTGAGTGTTATGTTTTTGACTTCCGGCATGTAACCGGCTTTGTCTTTTTTAGTAACAGTTTCGGTTATAACAGAGTACCCTAGTTGTTTTGCTTCTCTTTCTGTTAAACCTGTTAATGACATAGTAAAACCGTTGAATCGTGTTACCGCAGAACCTAATACCCCTGCAAACTCGTCTTTTTCTCCAGCTATATTTAGTGCGCAACAACGACCTTCTTTATTTGCCGTTGAGCCTAATGGAACCCAGCAAGGTTTGTTTGTAATTAGATTTGTTTTTTCAGCGCAATCACCTATTGCGTATATGTCGGGGATATTTGTTTGCATTTGTTTGTTGACTTTGATAGTGTTCTTTATTCCTAATTCAATTTCGCTTTCAGACAAAAATTCGGTGTTTGGCTGTACGCCAACACAAATTATTGCTAAGTCGGTATCAATGATTTTTCCGGTGTTGGTTTGAATGGCTGAAAGTACTCCATTTTCGCCGATAAATTTTGTTACAAAGTCATTTTTGACAAACTCGATTTTATCCGGATGTGTTTCCAATATGTGTTTTTCAATTCTTTCAGCCATATCAGAATCGAAAAGTGTCATAATGTGGTTAGAAAATTCTATTATTTTTACGTTTAGTCCGTTTTTGATAAATGCTTCCAGTAGTTCAATGCCAATGTATCCTCCGCCAATAATGACAGCATTTTTAGAGTTAAGCATTTTTTCTCTGATTTTGATACCATCTTCAATAGAACGAAGGGTAAAAATGTTTTTTAAATCAAGATTATCAGCTTTTGGGATAAAAGGACGTGCTCCTGTAGCAAGAACTAATTTGTCATAAGTATCTTTGAATATGTGGTTGTTTTTTATGTCTAAAATATCAATTGTTTTATTTGAAGGGTCAACAGATAATAATTTGTGCTCCAAATGCAAGTTAAGCCCTGCTTTTTGATAATCTTCAGGTCTTCGAATAATGAGATTTTCGGCAGATTTTATTTGACCTCCGATATAATATGGCAAACCGCAACCAGAATACGATACAAGATTTTCTTGTGTGTAGATAGTTATGTCGTAGTTTGGTTTTTCTCTTTTTAGTTTGAAGGCGCACTTTGAGCCTGCTGCAACTGCACCAATAATGATAATTTTTTCTGCTTTTTCCATAAAATAATTTTAACATATTTTTGCAAAAATAAAATATACACTAGAGTATTTTTAGTAAATAAGTGTAATCTATTGTTTTTTTTGAATAAAAAATGTATAATGTAAATGTTGAATGCAACTAATGTGTTCATTATTACAAACCTAGGAGAATACAAAAATGTACCAAGACGAAAAGCTCATTTGTGAAGACTGTGGAGCTGAATTTATCTTCACACAAGGTGAACAGGAATTTTATGCAGAAAAAGGTTTGGTTAATAAACCAAAAAGATGTACAGAATGCAGAAAAGCCAGAAGACAAAAAAACAAAAGAAAACTTTACGATGCAGTATGTGCTGCTTGTGGCGTAGAAACAAAAGTTCCTTTTAAACCAATTGAAGGTAAAGAAGTTTTTTGCAAAGAATGCTATTCAAAAAACAAATAGGCTTTTGTTTTTTATAGAATTTAAAAGAGGCTCATTAAGAGCCTCTTTTTTGTGCTTTAGTAATTCATCGCATCTTCTTCGAGAACTCGACCTGTACAGAGTTCTGTTGTATTATTATTGTATGAGTCTATACAATTATCGCTATTTCTCCAGTATAAAGACTCCTCGTTATCCCAAGTTGAACGTATTTTACTTCCTTGTGGCAGTATTGTTCCTTGTTTTATATTATTTTTATCTTCATTTGCTATTTTAAATACAAACAAGTCTCTTCCATATTTATTTGGACCTTTATTTCCGTTGATATCTACAACAACACCTTCTATAGCGTGTCCACCATAGTTGTATGGGGAAAAAGCCATTCCATCGGATGTTATAAAACCGCAAGAAACACTGGAGATATTCTGATCCGCATTATTTCTGTCTTTTATAAAAGAACAATCAGGGGTATCATAGGACTGTAGACCTAAACATAATTTTTGTATTTTATATTGTTTAGAAAGTAAGTAAATAAATTTTTCATCACCATTTCCCGAAAAATCCATTTCATCAACATTTGTAACAGGAGTATTTATGTATTGCCCATTAATATATTGAAGTCCTTGAAACATGCCAGCACAATCATAGTCACCTGCGGAACAACCTTCAGTGATAGGAATCATTTTTATAGCATTTTGTAATTGAGAGTATGCTTTTTTAAGCCCAACAACATAAGTATGCTTAGTGTATTTATTTAATAAAGTAGGAACAGTTAAAGCAGCAATAACACCGATAATTGTGAGTGTAATTAAGGTTTCTGCAAGTGTAAATCCTTTAAAACCCTTGCTATGC
>JAZTXF010000113.1:0-23593 GCA_045636305.1 Candidatus Gastranaerophilaceae bacterium
TTCTTTGGACGCAGAGCAGACATATTAAAAGGCAAAATTGATTACGATAAAGATTATACGGTGGGCTAGATGAATTTATTAGATGCAGCGTTACATAAACCAAATACAAATAAACCAATGCCACAACAAAAGACTGTGTCAAATAAGCCTATTTCTACCACAAATTTACATCATCCTGACAGACCCGCAAAATCTTATTTGGTAAAAGAACCAATTTATATGCTACCTGTCAACTTTGTTAAAGACCTTCATGAAAACTTGGTCAATATAAAAAATGGTATCAAAGGCAAATCGAATGACCACGATTTAGGACGTATAAACGACTTTGCAATGAAAGCCGGAGCATTGGGGTTAGCTGGGTATTTATTTACAAGAGCGAAAACACCACTAACAAAATCAATGGAATTTTTCGGATTCGGTGCTTTTTTTGCTTCAATGGCGCTATGGCCTAAACTATTTATACAAACACCTTTGAAAGCAATGTACGGTATAGACATTCATCAACGATATGTTGACAACGAAGGCCGTAAAAAAATGTTTTTCCAAGACCCACAATATATTCCTTGGGATTTGTACTCAGCTAAAGATTTAGAAAAATTAGGTGACAAACTTGGTATTCCTAAAAATATACATAACAGAGATGAAGTAACTAAAAGAAAGGCCCACAAAATAGCCCTACAAGGGAATACGTTATGGATGCTAACTGCCGGTTTCGCAACACCTCTAGGCAGCGCATTGCTCTGCAACGGTGCCGAAAAAATAATAGCTCCCGCTTTGGAAAAAGCAAGGGTTAAAAAAGCTACAAAAGCATTAGCTAATATAAATTCAAATGTAGAAAAAGCAATGCTAAAATACAATCCTGATAAGCTTGTTTCTATGTTGAACTTAAACAAAGGTCATGAAGTTTCTCCTGCATTATTTGATAAAATAGTTCAACACATGCTTCACGATTCTGATATTTTGGCAGAAGAAGCCATTAAATCACAAATGAATATTATCTTATCAACAAATAAAAACTTTGCTACTAAAGAATATGCACAAAAATTCCTCCAACACTTAGATAAAATCGGCTTAAAAGGTGAAAAACTTAATAATACAACAAAAGCAGGGATAATGAATTTAGCCGGGAAGCAAGTAAAACCTGTTGTTTTCCACGAAAGAGTTAAAAAACTTTTGTTAACAAATAATTTTAGTCTGGATAAAATAAACGCATTAAATAAAGCAACAAATCAATTCAGAAAAGCACAAGCAAATACAAATATCAGAGTCCTTACTCCTGAGGCAATATCACAAATTAAAACATTAGACAGAAACCTCTATGAATTCGCAACTAAAAAAGCTATCATTGACAATTTTAACAGAACATTCTTAGGAGATGTGGCCGAGTCTGTTGCTGCAAACAAATGGAACAAAGTAACAAATACATTCTATAAAATACTTAATTTATCTTCTGACGAAGAAAAATTGGCTAAACTTCAAGGTCCTCATGTTCTTGAATTGCTAACTCAAAAAATGGACAAATTGGTTGCTGATGATAAAGCATACACTTCTGCGATATCTAAAATCCAAAATGCTATCTTAGAATTTGACAAAATGATTTTACCTAACACTGAAAACGGGTCAGCACAAGGAGTAAAAGCGACTTTAGACAAAAGTTATACTGAACTTTTAGAGTCTTCTGCTCTAAAATTCAGACAATTAGGTTTTAACAAAATAGCAGACAGATTTGTAGGAAACGAAGTTACCTCTTTAGGTTGTTTAAAAAATAACTTACTGGACAGAACAAGAAGAAGAACAGAAGAATTAAGAAACGGTCTTTATAAAATTCTTCACGTAATGGACTGTTTCAAACGAGCTTCCGGTGCTGAAAAAAACTGGGAATCATCCATGATTGGACAGCAGTACAAAAATCTTTCCAATAACTATGGAGGAGCAAATATTTATCCGACAACAGAAACGTTTATGAAAGATTTACAAAGGTTTAAAAAGATTGTGTTAAATGCAACAATAGCAGACTATACAACCAAATTTGGTTATAGAGACCCCGAATTTGCAGAATATGACCGAATGATGAAATTAATATATACAACAGAATATCACGATGCAACTAAAGCCGCATTAAAAAATGAAACACTGGGCAACACAAGTTTCCTCTCTACATTTAACAAAAAAATTAGAGATAGCCTATCAAATCTCGGTAATTACGAACATCCACATGCCGTCAACGTAAAAACTATAAATGTTGCAGGTGGTGTTGGTGATATTTTGGTAAGAGATTCTCTTGTCGGACCAAGAATGGACAATTTATTTAGAGAAACCGCTTCAAATATTTATAACTCTTCCAAATGGTTAAAAATGTTTGGTACTGCAAGTCTTGTTCTTGTTGGCATAACATTACTTGCACAAACCTTCTTTGGTCGCTTAAACGAAAAAGAAATTAATATTCAAAAGGATAAAAACTAATGGCAAATGTAATCCCTCAAATTAATATTACAAACACAAGAACAGTAAATCATTATAATACTGCTCTTAATTCAAAAAAAGAAAAAACGCAAACTTGCCAAACTTTTGAACTTACTAATTTGCCCGCATCAAACATTTTGGCTCAATTTGTAAAAAAAACGCATCAAACAAGCTCCATTGATAATCTTAAGCCATTAGAAAGATTTGAATGGAAAAATGACTTAAAAGACTTAATGAAAAATAACAATGCAGTTATTTGGGCGATGTTACCCAGAACCTTTAACGCAAAAGATAAAGACCGTAACGATTTAATTCAATCAGGCGAAGAAAAAGGTACATTTTTAAATGCCATTGAAAGATTGGACGAACTTGTTGCTTTAGGTGTAAACACAATCCACGTTCTTCCGATTCATCCTCCGGGCGAATTACATGCCATGGGTCTTTCCGGTTCTGTTTATGCGCCTCTGGATATGCTAAAAATTGATCCTGAATTACGAGATAAAAACAACCCTCGTGACGTAAAAGAACAGTTCAAAATATTTATTGATGAATGCCATAAAAAAGGTATTCGAGTTATGCTTGATTTACCAAGTTGTGCCTCTTGCGACATGTTCCACGCCAGACCTGAATTGATGGCATACGAAAGAAACGGAAATGCAAAAACGCCTCAAGGCTGGAATGATATAAGAATGTTTGACCCTTGGGCCGATGAAACAAAAAAAACGCTTAATCCTCACTTGCTACAATTGCATAAAGATTTTGTAGATATGTGTATTGATCTTAAAGTTGACGGAATAAGGGCTGACGTTGCACGTGCAAAACCTACTGAATTTTGGGATATAATCATTCCTTATTCTCACTCAAAAGACCCTAATTTTGCATGGTTAGCAGAAACATATACCTATGAAGAAGCATCACCTCAACTTAATATGATGTACGACAGACCGAAAGACTCATTAAAAGCTGGTTTTGACAGCTATTACGGTCAGTATCATATATTTAATGAATGGACAAAAGCCGGAGACTTAATTAAATACGTAAAAGAAAACATTGATATGTCAAATGAAAAAGAAATGAAACCAGGAAAATCATTGATTGGCTCATTTGCAACACATGATGACATTTCTCCGATGTTCCATGGCGGAGTAGATTATTGCAATCTTACAACCGGACTACAGGCAACCTTACCAATGACAAATCCTTATTTTGTTGACGGGTTTCAATCCGGAGACAAATATCTTTATCAATATGAAAACATGAAGTCCGAAGAACAACACGATCACACAAGAAAACACGATGTCCACAGGGGCAAATTAGACATATTTAATCACTCCAGAAAACCTGCGGGAAAAAATCCCGAAATTGGTGAATTCATGAAGTCTACAATGAAGCTTCGTAAAAAATACAACGATATACTCACAAAAGGTTCGTTTATTCCTTTGGAAACAGGTGAAAATGCCGATGATCAAATTATCGCATTTGCAAGACATTATAAAGGTAAAACTTTATTAATTATTGCAAATAGAGATGTAAATAAAAGGCAAAAAGGCTTTGTTGAAATACCGGGATTAAAAGAAGGCACTGAATTAAAAAATATTGCGGAAAAATACGGTCAAAACAGTTACTTTCAAGTAAACAAAGATAATATTATCGGTGTAGATATGGGCAAAGCAAGGTTTCATATTTTTGAAATAGACACTCCCGAAATCGAAAAATCAGGTTTAGAAGTTTTAAAACAAAAATTATAATATGAAAATTACAGCAATTAACACCTCAAATAATGTTAATTATAAAGCTAAAAAAAACAGCAATAAAAATTTAATTGCCAATAGCTATGTTGAGCCTAAACACGATAAAAAAGAATTTGAAATCCAACGACTCAGGGCAATGGTTTTAGGATTAATCGCAGTAGGTTCAGCTGTTGCTTCTTCTGTTGTTTGGTTTATTCTTACAAGAGGAAAAACAAATAAAAAGAAATAAGATACAAAATTATTGCATCTTATTTCTTATTCAATAAATTTGTTATTATTGACCCAAATATACTAGGCTTTCCATAACTTTGTTTGCTGTACTAAATACACGGCTATTAGCTTCAATCGCACGTTGAGCAATAATCATATCAGAGAATTGCTTTGTTAAATCAACGTTTGATGCTTCTAGACCACCACTTTTAATACTACCAAAAAGGTTAGAATCGGCAACACCATATAACGCACAACCATTGTTTGTACCTATACCATACAAATTGTTACCTTCTTGACTCAATCCATCTGGATTCATAAAATGTGCAAGTTGAAGTTGCAAATTACCAGTAGTAGCAACATCTTTACTTACATTTACCTCATTTCCTGTCAATATAAAACCAGCCTTTGTTGTATATTTAAATTCAAGCTCGTTGGAATCTGGTTTTTGTTGAACTGTAAGCTTGTCGCCATTTGAATATGTAACCTCAACAGTACCATTTTCATAAAATGACTGAGAAGCTGCTTTAATATCCAACTGTTCATTTATAGAAGCAGTAATATCTGCCTTCCAATCTACAACAGTTGATGAATACGTGCCATTAACCGCATCAGTAGAAGAAAGTTGAAGCTCACTGAAAAAGTTAGATGTTCCTGCTTTAAAGGAAAGTCCTTGAACATCTCCTTCATAACTTATATTAAATTTACCGTCAGCAACCTCTGCAGAAACTGAATCTTTTAAATCTGCAGGAACTGCATTATTAATTTTAGCTGCAATATCATTTAAGTTTTTTTCACTTCCATCCAATGCAACATTAATAGTACTTGTCTGAGTAATCCCTGCATCATCTTTATAAGAAATATCAATACTAAATGTACCCTTTGTAATTCCAGAAATACCGTTAAGCTCACTCAATGCTTTTGTGCCAGCCTCAGCATTAGCTGTAACTTCAGAATGAACTATTTGAGGTATCTTAATTGGTGTTTTTTCTGTAGCTGACCCAAAAATTGTATCAGTACCCATAACCTTATAGCCATTTGGCATTACAAGATAACCTTGGGTATCAACTGAGAAATTTCCAGCTTTTGTATATAACATTTCACTAGCTGGTGAAAGCACCGTAAAAAAGCCATTTCCTTGAATCATCATATTTTCTGAAATACCAGTTGATTGGAAAGTACCAGTATTAAAATTTTGTGTAATTGATGATACTTGTGAACCATAACCAACTTCTTTTGGGTTAACCCCACCATTAGTTTGACTAGATGGTGCACCTGAAGAAAGCGTACTATAAAACACATCTGAAAAATTAACATGTGATTCTTTAAACGCTACCGTATTAAGGTTAGAGATGTTGTTAGAAACCACATTAATTGAAATTTGTGCGTTAGCCATTCCACTTGCCGCTGTGTACATTGCTTGTGACATTTAATTCCTCCCATGTCTATATTATCTATTTGTTATTTTTTCCTTTAATTTACACTGTTGCTTGAGTGTTAGAAGATGAACCTTCACTCACTGCTGGTGGATTTGTTATTCCCATCACCAAACCTAGTGGATATTCCTTTCCATTCACCACAATTTGAGCTGAACCACTAGAAAAAGTAACAGCAGTAACTTCTCCTTCTATCGTTTTTGTTGTATCACTTGGGTCAACAAGCGACACATATTTCCCCATAAATCCACAAGCTTGAGTAACTTGTGTATTTGCACTTAAAGCATCATTTAATTTTTGCAACTCGCTAACTTGAGTAAAAGATGCTTGTTGCGCAAGAAATTCAGTATTTCCAACTGGTTCTAACGGATCTTGATATTTTAATTGTTCCATCATCAAAGTCAGAAAAGCATCTTGCCCCATTTCTTTAGAAACTCCATTTTTAGCCGCTTCTTCCGCCTTCAAAATATTTGTATAACTTTGCATACTAGTTATTTGATTTTGTACACTTGAACTCATATATTATTACCTCACTCCCATTTTTGTTAAACCATCACACTTATTGACCCATTTTCATTGATACTCGTTGTTTCATCAGGTCTTATTTCATTTGTAGCATCAACGATTTGTTCTTTTGTGCTTATTTCTGAATTATTTAAACTTTCAAAATTTGATTTGCTTGTATTATCTGATTGTTGTTGATTAAAATGTTTTGCAGACTCTCTGTCAAATTGTTCTTGCTCAAATCCCATATTAGCATTTTGTGAAGACGTTGTTTCTTCAACTTTTACTGAAATATTATTAACATTTACTCCTTGTGATGCGATTGAATTTTTAAGACTTTCTATACTTTTATCAAGAATTTCTTTAATTTGAGGAGACTCTGCAATAAGTTTTGCCGTAACACCATCTTTAGTATTAGCAATCTCTACAGAAACCTTTCCAAGATTTTCAGGTTGTAGAATTATTTGCACTTTACTAGAAGCGCCATCTTGTGGTGATGTTAATTTAGCGCTAATTTGATTCAAGACGCTTGTTTCCATTTCACTCATTGGTTGTTGTATAGCAGTATTTGCAGTTTGAGAACTCATAATATTAGATGTATTTATATTTGACAAGTCTGAGCTTAAATTAATAGTAGCTGTCGCATTTATAGCAGAAGTTGCATTTGTTGCTGTATTACTAACGACATTTTCAATATTTTGATTATTTTGCATTGGTTGAGAATTATTTTCCAATGTCATTCTTATAATTTCTTCTTTTGCATTGCTTCTACTATCAAAACTATGTCCGCCTTGTTGAGCATTATTATTTGAAACATCTGTTTTTTCAACAGAACGAATAGTAACATCCATATTATCTATAACTTCCTGAGAAATTTCAGTTGACTGTACCATTTCATTTTCTGATTCCAATGCAACTTCATCCATTGCTTGTTCTATCACATCATCAACCTTTACCAAGATATCTTCGTTAACCTGAACTTCTGTTTCTAAAAACTGTTCTCTGTCTATTAAAGACGACAATTCAGCATCTTTTAACAAACTTACTTCTTCAGTTTTTCCCAATTCTGTTGTATCTTTGCTATCAACAGATGAGCTCTTTGTACTATTTAACGATGAAGCATTAGAACCTACGAACTCCAATTCATCTGTATTTTTACTGTTATCCAGACTTGATTCAGGACTAATTTCTACAGTTTCAACTGGAACTAGACTTGCAGGTTTTTCTTCTTTTAACACATCATATTCAGAAACTTCCTGTATCTCACTTTCTTGAGAAATCGGAGTTTCTATTTCTACATTACTTAACAACATATTGTTTAACGTAGCATTTTCAATACTTAATAGTCCATCATCAATGACTTGTTCCACCTGTTTTTCTTTTTCCTGAGTAGATACGTTATCTTGAGATGATTGTTTTTGATTACTTGTTTCATCTTTAACATTAGAATCTGCTTGCACATCTTCTATCTTTTTATCAGCAACCTTATCAGAACTATCTTTATTTACATTAAGATTATTTTCTTCTTTTTCTTTTTTATTTGTTTCTTCTACATTGCCTGTGGATTGTTCAATCTCTTTTTCTGTATTTCTATTACCTATTGTTTGCGTATCAGTATTAACTTGAGAGACATCTTCTTTGTTTAATCCCCGATTAGACGATTCTCTAGATATATACTTAGATTTTACATTGTCAAAAACACTTGCAAACTTATTATCATCTAATTTTTCAGATATTTTCGTTGCAATAGTATTCTCCGAACCTAACGCAGTCGTCACACTTGATATTAAATTATTAAACAATTCTGTTGCCATGATATACCTTATTTTGCTCTTCTATATCTACTTATTGAAAGATCGTCAAGTTCCTGCCTTTCGTAAGCAAGAAATTCTTGATAAAACTTTTCTTCTTCTTTCTCTTTTAAATTTTCTAGCACTCTTTTCTCTTTTACAGCTTCATTAACTTCTGCCTGTTTAGCATTAAGGAAAACTTCAACATTTTTAATACGTTCACGTTGTTGGGCTATCTTAACGCCCAAACTTCCCCAATACCCACGAGAGTTTTGTATTTCAAAAAGACTTTTAGGTGAATCTATTGTATTCATAGTAATTATTGTGTTTTGTAAGGCATTTCGCTCCAACACAAGCTGTTTTTCGATCTCAACTTCTTTATTAAGAACAGCAACTATTTGAGCAAGCTCTAATAACTTTTGCTCAAGTTTTTTTGCCTTGATATCAAGAACAGTCTGCAGTCTGAACTTGTACTTCTTCAATTTTCCTCACCTTAAAAAGTCTAGTCTAGATATCAGACATCATACACCATGTTTTTTTTGTGCGACTCATACAAATTGAGGATATTTTTTGTTTGTAATATAATTTTTGTATGTTCTTAGATAAAGCAAGAATAAAAATATTATCAGGAAAAGGCGGCAACGGAATGGTAGCGTGGCGCCGCGAAAAGTATGTCGACAAAGGCGGACCTGCTGGTGGCGATGGAGGCAAGGGTGGCGACGTCTATCTCGTAGCTACAACCGATATTTCCACATTGTTAGATTTTCAATACCAATCAATCTTTAAAGCTGAAAATGGTGAAAATGGTCGTGGCAAATCTCAACACGGTCGTTGCGGAAAAGATATTCACATAAAAGTTCCACAAGGAACGATCGTCAAAGATGCATCTAGCGGGAAAATTATTGCTGATTTAACGGAAGATGGACAAACTGTTTTAATGGCAAAAGGAGGACGAGGCGGCAGAGGAAACGCAAGGTTTGCCACACCTCAAAAAAGAGCTCCTCAATTTTGCGAACCTGGCGAATCCGGAATAGAAAGAACTTTGGATTTAGAATTAAAACTTATCGCTGATGTTGGTTTACTGGGAATGCCTAACGCTGGCAAATCTACATTTATTAGCGTAATAAGCTCTGCAAAACCTAAAATAGCAGATTATCCATTTACCACGCTAGTCCCCAATTTAGGTGTCGTAAAAAAACATAATGGTGACAGCTATGTTGTTGCAGACATACCTGGACTAATTGAAGGTGCATCAGAAGGAACTGGATTAGGACATGAATTTTTACGTCACGTAGAAAGATGTCGTTTTTTGGTACACATAATAGATTTATCACTAGAAAATCCAATGCAAAATTACACAAAAATCAATGAAGAGCTAGCAAAGCACGACACTAGACTTGCAAATGTGTATCAAGTCGTTGTTTTAAATAAAATAGATGCCATTGACACAGAATATGCACAAGATATTATCAGAGAATTCAAGCAAATCGCACAAGATGTTTTTATTATATCTGCGGTAACACGGGAAGGTGTCAATGAACTTTTGAACTTTATGGCTACAAAAGTTGATGAAATACCAAAACCTGAAATAATCATTGAAGTAGAAGAAGACGATGGAGCTTATGACAACGATGACAGCTCTTTCTGTGTCTATAAAGTAGATAAAAAAGAATTTGTTGTTGAAGGAGGAAAACTATTTAGACTTGCCAACGTTACGGATAGCCGTAACGCAGAACAAATTTATCGTTTTCAAAATATTATGAAAGCAATGGGAGTCTTTGAAGCTTTGGAACAAGCAGGAATCAAAGACGGAGATAGTGTTAAAATCGGGCACATAGAATTTGATTATTACGAATAATTTAAACTTTTTGAAAAATCATTACATATTCATGTTTAAAAATGTAAAAACCACCATACAATGCACGATATCTCCAAAGGTTAGCCTGTTTTCCTTTCGCCTTTTCGTTCCCCTCTATATTTTTAACAATAATAGATTTTAGCAAAAAGCCCATACGTTGCATTCTTTCCATGCAACCAAATCCAAGAGGAATCAACTCTCCGTTTGCATATTTATCACCAATTATTAATGCTGCGTATCTTCCTTTTTCTAAAGCATCATAGCCATTACGAGCAACATTTTCAAATAAGTCATAAAACTCTTCTGTTGATTCACAATTTGAAAGGTCTTCTTTTCTGTCTGAAAACTTAATAATATCATCATATGGAGGATGAAGAACCAAAAATTGTGCCTTTTCCCTACCCATAACATCAAGCCTTGCTTGGATTTTATCTTTAATTTCAGCAGAAGCACTATCTCCACAAATTATATTTACATCTGTTACTAATTGTTTTTGAGTAAATTTTTGACTTACATAATCAACCAACTCATCTTTTAGTTCAACCCCAATACAACGACGATTCATATTTATTGCTTCTATTCCTGAAGTGCCTGAACCAAAGAATAAATCTAACACAATTTCATTCTTTTTAGTAAATCTTTCGTAAAGTTGTTGTGCCAACTGCGGAATATAATTGCCATGATAATCATAGCTATGCCCATTAGCTTTTTCTCTGGACTTAAACTCCCATAATGTATCAGTTAACACATGAGGATATTCTTTCCATTTTTTTAAATTGATATCGTTATAAGGCTTTGTAAGAACCTCTTCTTTTTCTACAATTCTTAAATCAGCTTGTTTTTTTTGTTCTTTAATTTTTTTCTTAGCTAGAGCCACGATTCCCCCAAGTTTTAATCTTTACCTGTAAGAGTATAGCTAACCTACTTTAAAAATTGACCGTAAAAATGGATGATTTTCGTGTTATAATTCTCATATGAATGAACTAATAAAAAATGCAAACAGAATTATATTCAAATTCGGAACAAACGTACTACGCAATGATAGTGGCGAAATATCTTTATCTCGGATATCTTCATTTATAGAAGATATTTCCAAATTAAAAAACGAAGGTCGTGAAGTTATCATCGTAACCTCCGGTGCCGTTGGATTAGGCGCAAAAAAATTGGGTGTAAACAGTAATGAGAGTATGGCAATAAAACAAGCCTGTGCTGCTTGCGGACAAAGCTTATTGATGTCTATGTATGCACATGGTTTTGAAACTTATGGAATAAAAGTTGCACAAATATTGTTAACAGAAGAAGATTTTTCAAACAGAAAGAAATATTTAAGCTTAAACAACACCTTAAATGCTCTTATTTCGTTAGATTGTGTTCCTATAATCAATCAAAATGACACTGTTTCAACCGAAGAATTAGAGCAATATCACGAGGAACTGCAAATTTGTTTCTCTGATAACGATAAATTAGCAGCATTAGTTGCCAGCAAATTAGATGCGGATTTACTAGTAATATTATCTGACGTCAATGGATTATATAACGATAATCCTAAAGAAAATCCAAATGCAAAAATTATTCCTATAGTTGAAAAAGTTGATTCCGAATTGGAACAATTCGCACAAAACGCATCAGCTGGCGGCAGAGGAGGAATGAAAACAAAACTGGAAGCTGCTAAAGTTGTTACCCGATCCGGAGGTAGTGCAATTATTGCAAATGGTAAAATACCCCAAATTATAACCAAGATTTTTGACGGAACTGAAGCCGGTACAGTATTTCTTCCAACTGAAAGCTTGCCGGGTAAAAAACGATGGATTGCATACGCTACAAATGTTTTAGGACAAATTGTAGTTAATGATGGAGCTAAAAAAGCAATTTTAGGACAAGAATCCAGTTTATTGCCCGTTGGTATTATTGAAGTAAAAAATGACTTTAAAAAAGGAGATGTAGTTAGCATCATAGACACAAATGGCAACGAATTTGCCAGAGGTGTCGTTAATTACAACTTTAGTGATGCTAAAAAAATCGCCGGCGTTCATTCTGATAAAATAATAGAAACATTAGGTTATAAGAACTACGATGCACTTATAACAAGAGATAATATTGTACTTTTATAGGTTTTAAAATTAAAATGAGTGATTTATTAAACATAGCAAAAGCCGCAAAAAAGGCTTCTTACAAATTGGCTTCTCTTTCAACAATTACCAAAAATATCGCATTAGACGTAATTGCAACAGCTTTAAATGACAACAAAGAAAAAATACTTGAAGCAAATAAAATTGACCTTATTCAAGCAGCTAAACTAGTTGAACAAAAAGAAATTTCTATTGCAACGTATAACAGACTAAAATTAGATGAAAACAAGATGAGAGATATGATTCAGGGCGTACGAGACGTAAGGAATTTACCCGACCCAATTAATCAAAAACTCTGGGCAAAAAAATTAGATGACAAATTAAATTTATACAAAGTTAGCTGCCCTATAGGCGTTATCGGAGTAATTTTTGAAGCACGTCCTGATGTTATAGCACAAATTTCTTCACTTGCAATAAAATCCTCAAATGCTTTAATACTTAAGGGCGGAAAAGAAGCTAGCAACACAAACAAAACAATTTATGAAATAATTATTCAAGCATTAAAATCGGTTAATTTTCCACAAAATGCTATCAATCAAGTTTTTTCCAGAGAAGATGTTTCTTCTATGCTAAAAATGGATGATTACATAGATTTAATTATCCCAAGAGGAGGAAACTCATTGGTTAAATATATTAAAGAAAACACTAAAATTCCTGTATTGGGTCACGCAGACGGGATTTGTCACATATTCATCGACAAAATGGCGGATTGGCAAAAGGCATTACCTATAATTATTGATGCAAAAACGCAATATCCAAGTGCCTGCAACGCAGTAGAAACAATTTTGCTACACAGAGCAGTAGCTAAAGAATATTTACCGGTTTTAATTTCTGTTTTGAAGAAAAACAACGTTAAACCTGAAGGATGTGAACGTTGCAAAGCCATTATTCCAAACATTCCACTTGTTGAAAACTGGGCTTTTGAACATTCTGACTTAATGGTGGCTATAAAAATAGTTGATAATGCTCTTGAAGCTATTGAACACATAAACACATACGGTTCAGGGCATACTGATTGCATAATTACCGAAGATGAAGAAACTCGTGATATGTTTATGGATTTAGTTGACAGCGCAGGAGTCTATTGCAATGCGTCCACTCGATTTGCTGATGGTTTCAGATATGGTTTCGGAGCAGAAGTCGGAATTTCTACAAACAAGATTCATTCCAGAGGTCCGGTTGGTCTTGAAGGCTTAACCATATACAAATACAAATTATATGGAGAAGGTCAAATAGTTGCAGACTACGTCAACGGGCAAAAAAGTTTCAAACATGAATTTATTAGCTGACTTTTTCTCTGTTGTACTTAATAGAAGAAATTAACGACGCAACAATAAAGAACAATCCCAAAAGACCTGTAACTATTTCAGGAACTTCTTGATATGTAGAATAGAACATAATTGCTGCCAATGCGCCTATTGCCCAATGTGCACCATGTTCAAGATATCTGAATTGCTTGAGCGTATTTTTTTCAACTAACATAATTGTTAATGAACGAACAAAAATAGCACCTATCGCCAAACCTATTGAAATAATTACAATGTCTTTACTTAATGCAAAAGCACCTAAAACACCGTCTAAAGAAAAAGATGCATCAATTAACTCCAAATACAAAAATGTAACCAATCCACCTGTTCTTACAGCATCGCCAACAAGCTGAGCTGATCTTTGCGCTTCTTTTCTTTCCAAATATTTACTAACTCCATCAATAAGCAAGTATAAAATAACTCCACTAATTCCTGATAAAACAACAGCCAACCTGCTTTCTTCCGGAACGTGCGTTTGTGTTATATACAATATCACTAAAGTTATAATAGTTTCTACACCCTCAATATGAGCAATATTTGACAATTTCTCTTCAATAACTTTTACCCAATGAATCTCTTTTTCATGATTAAGGAAATAATGCAAAAACAACATCATTAAAAACGCACCACCAAAAGAAACAATTGGAGCATGCGTTAAGTGCAAATAATGTGCATACGAATCCGCATCATTAAATGCCATTTGTGCGACCTTTAACATCGATAGATTTGCAAAAACAGCAACAATCAAGACGGGAAACAAAAATCTCATCCCAAAAACAGCAATCGCAATCCCCCAAGTAAGGAATCTATGACGCCATTTATCAGACATTTTTTCAAGTTTCATCGCATTAACAACCGCATTATCAAAAGACAAACTAATCTCTAATGCACTTAAAACAAAAACTATAAAAAGACTTGTCAACCCTGAACCGGGCAAAACATGCTCTGCCCAAAAATATGCACAAATAACACCTATTATAGTTACAAATATCGATTCATAAAAATATTTTAGCATTTTTAATTTCCTCAATTAATTAAGAACGAAAATAGTCAGAAATTAAGGTTTTCTTTTTAGGCTTAATTAACTCTCCTATTTTCGTAAACAAACCTGTCTTAGATTTGTTTAAATCATCTAATTCTTTTTTCACAACCGCTTTTTCAATAAGCATTTTATTAAGTAAACCATTCAATCTTTCTGAT
This sequence comes from Candidatus Gastranaerophilaceae bacterium, assembly GCA_045636305.1. Lineage (GTDB taxonomy): Bacteria > Cyanobacteriota > Vampirovibrionia > Gastranaerophilales > Gastranaerophilaceae > RGIG2134. Next base: position 14,649 of record JAZTXF010000113.1, read on the forward strand.
TCTTCAATATGTGGTTTCAAATTATCAATTTTTATTTTAAGTAAAGCCATAGTCTGTTTTAAATGCTTTTTCTTTTCTTTTTCGTCCATTGCTAAATGCCTTAAACACAAATATAACAAATTACTTGTAAATGATAATATATTTTAGTTAAAAATGCATACTCTAAAAGATTTAAAAATTGCATTATTTATATATGAATGTTAATATTTTTATGTGAAAGAACAATTGAAAATATTAATAATACGACTATCTGCAATAGGGGATACCATCCATACCCTACCTCTTGCTTATGCTCTAAGGCAAAAATTTCCAGATGCTCAAATCGACTGGGTTGTTGAAGACAAAGCTTCTCACTTTATTGAAAACAATCCTCTTTTAGACAATGTCTTTGTAATTCCAAAAAGAGAATGGAAAACTCCATTTGACATGTTTGATGGCATAAATAAAATCATTACAAAAATAAAAAAAGAAAATTACGATATAGCTATAGATACACAACAACTATTCAAAAGCGGTTTTTTACTTGGCAACAGTGGAGCCCAAAGAAAGATTACACTTAGCGGAGGAAGGGAATTTTCTTCATTTTTTGCAAATGAAATAATTCCTGCATCACATAAATTATTTGATAAAAACTACCACGTTGTAAAACGAAATTTAGAGATTGCAAAATATTTAACTGCAAATGACGAAGACATTAAATTCGTACTCCCTGAAACAAAAAAAGAAACCAAAAAGAAAGTTTCAGACCTCTTATTTCCGCTTAAAAAAAATTTACCTGTTTTGGTTATTGCTCCGGCAACAACTTGGGATACAAAACATTGGGAAAACAAATACTGGGCCAAAATTATAGAAGAATTTCAAAACAAAGCCAATATTATTATCACAGGAACCATAAACGATAAAGATTTAACCGACGACATTTTACTCTTCGGCAAGTACAAAAACGTATTAAATTTAACGGGAAAAACAAACTTAGACGAGCTTGTTGAAATTTTCAACAAAGCTGATATTGTTATTGCCCCTGATTCAGGTTCGGCACAAGTTGCTTGGGCCACAGGAAAACCTTTTGTTATAAGTATTTTTACTTCAACTTCAAAAAACAGAACTGCGCCTTTTGGAGACAATACAAAATCATTTTCACCTAATATAAAATGTTATCCTTGCCACAAGAAAAAATGTTTTAATAAAAATTTTGAGCAATGCAAAACCAAAATTGATTATTACGAAATAATAAATCTTTTGAAAGAACTGTTTAAATAGTTTATAATATATGTTATAATTGAATGTTGGTTTAATATAAAAGCAGAAATAATGAGTATTTTTGATAAATTTAGAAATTATGTAAAACAGCTTAATGATTTTGAATATAACATAAGTGAAAATCGTAAAGATTTACAAGAAGTATATGAGCGCAACAGAGTTCTTGAAAAAGAGATTTTAGAAAGAACAGAACAATTAAATCAGGCAAATAAAGCTCTTGTTACTCTACAACAAATATGGGATATGATGAACTCATCAACACCGCTAACAAAAGCTTTGGACACTTTGGTTGAAAGTTTACACGGTGAGTTTGGATACCTTTTTGGGGCAATTGTTGAAAAAGTTTCTTCCGCCGGAAATGATTATTTTTTAACTACATCTTATACAAAATGTCCGTTTTTTGATGCAATGAAAGGTTATTTTGGAACAGAAGTTGAAGCAGTAAAACTTAACTGCATAGAAAATGGCTTGCTTATGAATTCAATGAAAAGCGGTGAAGTATTGTCAACAAAAGCTATTCCTGAATTTATACGCTCTATTTTACCTGAAGTTTTAGAAGAAAAGCTAAGCCCTATAGTTGAAGATTCAAAAGCACGCTCTTTAATCATTCTTCCATTAAAACCGGAAGCTAGGGAATTTGGGTGCATGCTCGTTTTTTCACCTCGAACGGAAGTTTTAGATGATGAATTGAGCTTTTTACAACTGTTTGCACATCAAATGGAGCTTGCTGTTACTATTGCGGATTTATTTGACAAAGTCAAACGACAAGCGATAACAGACCCGCTTACAGATTTATACAATAGACGATATTTTGAAGAATCCATGCAACGTGAAGCAGAGCGTTCAGAACGTTTAAATCAGCCATTTACTTTAATTTCTATTGATTTAGATCACTTAAAAGAGATAAATGATACTTACGGGCATAACTACGGAGATATCGCTATCAAAACTATCGGAAAAATATTAAAGAAAAATGCCCGTTCTATAGATATTCCGGCTCGTTTTGGCGGCGAAGAATTCAACGTCTTACTCCCTGGTATTGACTCTAAAGGTGGTATGATTGCAGCCGAACGTATTCGTTCAGCAATTGAATCAGAACCCATTGAAAAAATAGGTAAAATTACTGCCAGTATTGGTGTTGCAACATACATTGAACACACCAAAAGTATTGATGAATTGTTAGAAATGGCAGACCAAGCTATGTACAGGGCAAAAATTAACGGTCGAAACAAAGTTGTTTTAGCGAGCGAACACGGAAAAGACAGCTGGCAACAAATTGCAATTGATGCCTTTATGGATATATTAACAAAACGTCGTATTCCTGTTGATAAGTCTTTAGCAACCGAAATTAAAGACAAACTCGAGCGCGTTAACACATCAGGTGCAACAATAAAAGAAATTTTATACTCGGTTACTGATGCAATTGCTCAAACATACGATCCGATTCATGCCGATGGAACAACAAAAACAAAAATTTCCATAGCAGTTAAGTTGGCAAAAGAATTAAATATGACAAAGCAAGACCAAGATAAACTGAAATTGGCAATGCTGTTATATGATATAGGCAACACAATGATTCCAGATGAAATATTCAAAAGCCCTAATCCATTAAGCGATATAGAAAAAAATCATATTCAACAGCACCCTATCATAGCTGCAAAAGAAATATTACAACCAATATCAGCTATAGCTGATATTATTCCTATTATTGAACATCATCACGAAAATTGGGATGGAACAGGTTATCCAAACAATAAAAAGGGTCGAGAAATTCCACTAAGTTCACAAATTGTTTTATTGGTAGATGCATACTCAGCTTTAATTCAACCCCGAAGCTATCGTCCAGCATTAACAAAAACAGAAGCCATAGCTATAATAAAAGGGGATTCAGGAAAAAAATGGAATGCCTCTTTGGTTGAACAGTTTATAGAATTAATTTCAAATGAAAAATAAACAAAGAAGAAATCAAATCATAACAGCTCTTTATAATTGGGTAACAACAGAAAAAGGAACGCCTGTCATTAGGGATACAACAGAGCTTCGCAACACAAAATTTGATTTTTATTTAGACAGCGTACCCACAAATCCTCTATCATTTACAGTATTTGAAATGTCAGACACTGGTGAGTTAATAATAGATGAACCTCAAAGAATTATAGAAAGCAAAGCTGCATTTTTTATTTTTGTAAATGCCAAAACTGGATGGATTTCAGCTATAAAAAACACAACTGAAAACCAAAAGAAACTAATTCGACAAGAAACAATACAAAACTTGAAAGTAAGAATTATTCCTTAAAATCTATACCTGCATCTTCCTCTTGAGCAGCCATTTCAAGCAAGATATAAGTCATATAAGCTCCAAGAGCAACCGCCTTAGGGTCAAGATCCGTATTATTAGCAGCCTCGATGATAGCGGAATTAATTTCAGGGTTTTCTTCTTTGATATAATGAATCATCTTTTTTCTCCAAGCATGAACATCTTGGAAAATTTCTGCGAATGCAAGTGAAGCGTGCTCTTCTGTAATTATCGGTAGCATATAATATCTCCTAAAAACTAATCCTAGTATATTTTAAATTATATATCATAATATTTAATCATGCATATATATTAATTTATATGAAATAAAAAAATTATTACAAAAAGTAAAGCGAAATTTTTCAAGATATAATTGATTTTTGGCAACAACAGCCTACCCTGCCCTATCCTATCCTATCAGGGATTATCGTGGTATAATGAATACGTGTCAACATTTTTTTTAAGGAAAATTTGATGGGTAAAAAAGCATTCTCTTTGGCTGAAATATTGATTACACTAACCATTATCGGCGTTATTGCTGTATTAACTATTCCTAACATAATGCACAAATTTCAAAAAACAGAATGGGAAACAAGAGCAAAAAAAACATACGCATTACTTAATAACAAAACAAAGCTTATACTTGCAGACAAAGGTTGTTCCTATATAGATTGTGCATATGACACAAAAAAAGTTAATTGGGGCTCACCAGTCCTTGATGACTTTATTTTTGAAATTTTTCCTGATGCTGAAATTATAGACGACAGCACATTAAAAAAACAAAATGCGGCATTGCTTAATGGAACAAAGACGCATTTAGGGAAGGGTAGCTTAATAATTGGCAATGACGACAATAGAAGTTATAGCGTACCATCAGCCGACATATTACTAATTTGTTTTCGTGGTTCGTTTAGCGGATATTTTTATAGTTATCCAGAACGAAAAGACCAAATAGCTCGTTGCAAAGTCGCTACAGAATATCCTGCTAAAAAATATATATATGGACGAAACCTATTTAATTTATCACTAATAAATGATGGCCGCTGGCTGCCAAGTAACGACTACACAAAAAGTACTTCTTATAATTGTAAATCAAATTCAACTAATACATATAACACTGAAAATTGTTTCTCAAAATTAATGAGAAACGGCTGGAAAATGGATTATTAAATCAAATACTAAATAAAAAAGCCGCCTTCATCAGGCGGCTTTTTGTTTATTTCAAATCCTTATAAGAATTTTCAAACATATTTTTATAATGAGTGTGCAATAATTCATGTGCTTTATGAGAATTTGGTTTTTCCAAAACTTCCGCATATAACTTTTTAACATCAGCATTATCATGTGATTTTCTGTAAGTTAATTCAGAATCTTCTTTATAAAGTCCGTCTGCACGTTCTTCCTTGATTTTTGAATTATCGCAGCTTCTTGGTTGTCCACCACCATTGATACAACCGCCAGGACAAGCCATTACTTCCAAAAGTTGGAAATCAGCTGTTCCGTTTTGAATCTCTTTAATAGACTTTTCTGCTTCTTTCAATGTTGAAACAACACGGACTTTAACCTGCGTTCCTTTAATATCAATAACCGCATCTTTTGTTCTTGATGATGCATCAACACCACGAAGAGGTTTAAAATCAAGATTTTGAAGAGTTTCACCTGTTACCATCTCATAAGCTGTACGAGCTGCAGCCTCTGCAACCCCGCCTGATGCGCCAAAAATTGTAGCAGCACCTGTATACATTCCAAATGGTGAATCATTAGGCTCTGGCTCAATCTCTGCTAAATTCAAACCTGCACTTTTAATCATTCTTGCAATCTCTTGCGTAGTTAAAACATAATCTGTATCAGGTCTGCCATCTTTTGACAACTGAGCTCGCCTTGCTTCTACTTTTTTAGCTGTACAAGGCATTATAGAAATAACGTATAAGTTTTCCTTTGTATAACCTTCGAAATACTTAGGAACCAAATCCTTCAAAACAGAAGACAACATACCTTGAGGCGATTTACAAGTTGAAAGGTGATTCAACATATCTGGATGTTGAGTTTCCATATATCTAATCCAAGCAGGACAACAAGATGTAAATAATGGCAAATTTTCACCTTTTTGTAATCTGCCTAAAAATTCTGTTGCCTCTTCCATTATTGTAAGGTCGGCAGAAAAATTAGTATCAAAAACTAAATCAAAACCAATTTTTCTCAACGCAGCATTAAGTTTACCAACTACATTTTCACCAGGATTCAATCCAAACTCTTCACCCAATGCAACTCTAACAGCAGGTGCCATTTGAACAACTGTTTTCTTTTCAGGATTTGTAACCAAACTCCATACAGCTTCAACATCTGACTTGATTGTTAATGCTCCGGTCGGGCATACAGCTTGACATTGACCGCAGAAAACACAATCGACACCTGACAATTGTCGCCCTGCCATAGGCTGAACAACAGTTTTAGAACCGCGGTTTGCAAAGCCTAAAACACTATGTCCTTGAAATTCAGAACAAGCTCTTACACAAGCCCCACAAAGAATACACTTGTTGGGATCACGAACAATTGATGGATTAGAATCATCAATTGGCAAATAATCTTCTTCTTTTTTCTGTGCAAAACGGATTTTCTTTACACCATATTCTTCTGCGTATTGTTGTAACTCACACTTGCCAGATTTTTCACAAGTTGTACATTCTCTATCGTGATTTGCTAACAATAGTTCCAAGACAATTTTTCTAATACGCCTTGTCTTCTCAGTATTTGTATGAATTTTCAAACCTGGTTCAGGTGGCATTGTACAAGAAGACTGAATACCTCTACCTTCAATTTCTACAACACACATTCTGCAAGCTCCAAACTGTGTCAAATCCGGACGATAACAGAAAGTTGGTACATTAAATCCATTATTGCGAATAACCTCCAACAAGTTTGCCTCGTTAGTATATTCACATTCTTTTCCATTTATAAATAATGTATTTGCCATATTAAAATCCTTTCTATGCTTGTTTAATTGCCTTGAATGGGCAAGATTCTAAACAAGCTCCACACTTAATACACTTAGACTGATCAATTTTGTGAGGGTTCTTAACTGTACCACTAATAGCCCCAACAGGACAAGTTCTAGCACATTTTGTACACCCTTTACACTCAGACTCTTCTATACGAATTGTTTTAAGTGCACTGCAAACTCCCGCAGGACAACGTTTTTCTTTAATATGCGCAATATATTCATCTCTGAAATATTTTAACGTTGACAAAACCGGATTTGGCGCTGTTTTACCTAAACCACACAAAGAACCGTCTTTTACAGCTGATGCCAATTCTTCTAATGTATCCAAATCACTCATTTCACCTTGTCCACGTACAATTTTTTCAAGGATTTTAAGCATATTTTTTGTTCCTTCCCGACAAGGTACACACTTTCCACAACTTTCATTTTGCGTAAAATTCATAAAGAAACGAGCAACTTCAACAATACAAGTATCTTCATTCATAACAACCAAACCGCCTGAACCTACCATAGCACCAGCTTTGATAAGATTGTCATAATCCATAGGCAAATCAAGATGCTCTTCTGTCAAACAACCACCTGATGGGCCACCTATTTGAACAGCTTTAAATTTTTTACCATTTCTAATACCACCACCGATATCAAAAACAATCTCTCTTAAAGTTGTCCCCATTGGAACTTCAATCAAGCCTGTATTATTTACTTCACCAGTGAGAGCAAATGTTTTTGTCCCTTTTGATCTTTCTGTACCAAAAGAACTAAACCAATCAGCACCATTAAGGATAATAACAGGTACATTAGCCAATGTTTCTACGTTATTAATAAGGGTTGGTCTGCCAAATAGACCTTTATTTGCAGGAAATGGAGGTTTTGGACGAGGCATACCTCTTTCACCCTCAATTGAGGCAATTAAAGCTGTTTCTTCACCACAAACAAAAGCGCCTGCCCCTTCTTTAATATGGATATCAAAACTAAAATCTGTACCCATAATATTTTTACCCAAATACCCACGCTCTTCAGCTTGTGCAATAGCTATTTTTAAGCGTTTAATTGCCAATGGGTATTCTGCGCGAACATATATATATGCTTCATCCGCACCAATAGCAAACCCTGCTATCGACATACCTTCAAGAAGTTTATGAGGGTCACCTTCCATAACACTTCTATCCATAAATGCACCCGGGTCGCCTTCGTCTCCGTTACATACAACGTAGGACTTACCACCTTTATTTGCAGCAGTAAAACGCCATTTTCTACCGGTCGGAAAACCTCCGCCCCCCCTTCCTCTTAATCCTGATTTTTCAATTTCGTCAATTACAGCATCCGGATTATTTTGCTCGAGAACTTTAGCTAATGCTTCATAAGCTTGCTTTGCAATCGCTTCATCTATACATTCAGCATTGATTTTTCCGCAATTTGCCAACGAAGTTCTTGTTTGCCTCGCATAAAATTCTATATCTTCATTTTTATGAACGTGTTCTTTTGTTTGAGGAGAAGTATAAAGCAATCTTTCAACCGGTTGGCCGTTTTTAATATGACTATCAACTATTTCATCTACGTCATCGGGTTTAACCTTAACGTATGTAATATCCAAATCAGGAATAATAACTAAAACACCTTGTTCACAAAATCCGTGACATCCGGTAGGTACTATAGTCATTTTATCTTTTTGTGTAAGGATAGAAACATCTGCACCACGCTCCTTAAATCTTGCAATTACATCATTAGAACCGTTTGCAATACATCCTGTTCCATTACAAACTAAAACTCTAAGTCCTTGTGCGTTAATTGTTTCTTGCGCGCGGATTTGTTCTTGCTTAATATCAATATTCAAAACATTATTACTCACGAACTATTCCCCCTTTTCTTCTGCCAAAATTGTATCAATAATAATTTTCATAGCATCAGTTGTCATTTGAGGATAAACCTTTTCATTAATAACAACAACAGGAGCTAATCCACAAGCACCCAAACAGCTAACCGTTTCAACAGTAAACAATCCATCTTTTGAGGTGTAAGTTCCATCTTCCAAACCAAAACGTTGTTTTAATGACATATAAACAGGCATAGACCCTCTAACGTGGCAAGCTGTTCCATCACAACATTTAATAATGTATTTTCCTTTCGGCTCTAATGAAAACTGTGCATAAAATGTTGCAACTCCATATACCGTAGCTGGTGACAAATCCTCAATCTTCGTTCCGATATATGTCATAATATCTTCCGGAAGATAACGAAACTCTTCCTGCACACGCTGCAAAATAGCTATGAGGTTAGACTTCTTCGCCCCATATGATTCAATAATTCCATCAACCTTTTTCCAGTCCATAGAATCGCGACTTGATGAGCTCATAAAACTCTCCTTTATTTAATTAACACGAAACATAA
>JAZTXF010000114.1:0-4333 GCA_045636305.1 Candidatus Gastranaerophilaceae bacterium
TTGCTTTATGGCTGTGGAATCGGCATCTGCCACGTTGGCGGCAACTGCATTTCCACAAAATACTCCGGCACAAACAATCGCCGGCAATAATCTACTTAGTTGTTTTTTCATTAATCGATGGTTAAGTTTACTGTTTTTCGGTTACAATTTTAACAATTTACATTAACATTTCACAAATTGTATAGATAATTTATGTTAATGCCCTTTATTTTTTCAAAAATGATTACAATTTTGCAATGAAAACAAACATTAAAATAAAGAATTATTCTTATGAAAATTCCATTTCACCTAAAAAAACTCAAAATAATCTTCAAATCAAGATTAATGTAGCCTTTCTACATATAAGCCACATGAGAGTATATCAAAAAAAGTGTCTGTAAAGTCCTTTAATAAAGACCTACAAACACTTAATTTCAAGAAGTATATGAAGTAGTCTGAAAGATGATAAATTTACAGTACCATATTATTCCTGTTTATTATGGGGCAATCCGGCAATTGTTATTCCTCTTCATCTGACATATCAAGCACCGGACGTACAGGAACACCTCTCCAGCGAAGCACTATAGCACTCGAATCCCACCATCTATCATAATCTGCTTTAAGATATGCAAGGACACCTTTAACTTGATTTCCACTACGGAAGAAGTAGCCAGTACCAATCCAGAAGCAATACGGTCTTCCACCTTTTTCTATCCATTCAGGGTCTGCAACGGGCTCCATAACAGGAATTAGAATATAGTTCCCGTTCGGGCCTGTTATTTTTAAGGCATAAGGCAAGGTATCACCTTCTTTTCTATAGTAATTTTCAATTGTACATTTTTCTAACAACTCATTAAGATCCGACACAGTGGGCATACGCCACTTTCCACCCCAGTTTACAGCAGCGGCATCATCCTCCGGCTCGAGTTTCCGCTTATCGTCACAGAATGGGGCTCCAGAAAAATCTTGACCGTTTGGATAATACTCATGGACATCATCACAATATTTATTATAATACTTAGTAGAATCATCGTACCATTTATAATTTTCCAAAGTATAGACATCCTTCTCCTCGACCTCAGCCCATGCATAAAGCGAACCTACATCCAAAGCAGAAGAGGCTCCTATATTGCAACTTGCCCACATGACGGAAAGCCCAAGATCCACAGCTGTAGGATGAGTGAACGTATCAACAGGCACAGGAAGGGGAGCTGGAGGAGGAGGAACTGGAGCAACAAATGTCATACTATCAATAGAGGAAACAGATATTCTCTCAACAACACCGCTACTACGATAAATAAACAGGGTATCATACTCCTGAGATTTTACAGAAGAGTGTAAAAAAGAAATCAAGAAGAAAAAAAATAAAATCCGTTTCATTTTTTCAAAAATTTTATTGAAATTGCATTATAGTTTAATATATAGACTCCTGGGGAAAGGATATCAAGTGGCAGGGAAACCAAGCCGTCACTACCGGCAGCATCAGATGTTACAGAAGTTCCCGAAATTGTATATACCTGCACAAGAGTACCTGCAGTCAGTGAACTGACGACAAGCCTGTTGCCTTCAATTTTAAAATCGCCGTCCAACGACAAATCGGTGACAGAGGATTCCACTATGGGTAAAAAAGCAATACGCTGAACATTACTGCGAGGTATCTCTGTTGACACCACCGGAGAGGTTATCTTTATATTGTCAGTAGAGAAAGAGGTCCGCAAACTCGCATCTATTTGAAAACAGAGTTCAGTTCCATCCTTAAGATACACAAAAAGGTGTCTTTTCTCTTGAGAAAATGTCCCAACAGAAAATAACATAAAAAGAAGAACACCAAATAGCCTTATCATAACAATTATTCTTTTATTTAACTTGATTACAAATCAGTCTCCGGGTCATCAACAGCGCAGATGCACTCCACATAACAATTCTTAAAGAACATCTCCACACATGACTCCCGGCTATCAGAAGATACTGCGCAGCTTCTCAAAGCATTATTATTTATATAGGATTTGGACGTATAGAGTTTCATCACACTAAAATCCTCAAAAACAGGACGCAGGGTGTTAACATCTTCAACTTGGGCTTCACATATAGTACGGATAAATTTGTTATATATTACGTGACGCATCCCCCCGATAGTTGCAAAAATTTCAATGTGGCCTGTTCTATCACCACCAGCAATTATTTCAACATGTAGTGAAATCCATTGGTCAAACTCGACATATACAATACTTTCCGGAATATCATTATCATTATCATTATTATTTTCAGTACCCAATGCACTCACGGTCACATCTGATACGTCACATTTGAAATGCAACTGTTCTTCATCTTCATTTTTTACAAGAGACAATGTAATTCTACGTTCAATTGTAGAATTTTCACCATCACCCCATACTAGTTGAGGGGTTCTGCCTTCCCAATATTCCTGTATTGTGAACCATTCAATAGTTTTTTCTTTGAATTGACTTCCTTTTATTGATGACGGAATATAAAAATCAACATCTGCAATAATTTTGTTAGCCTTTATATGGCGGGATACGACATTCTCTATCCTAATCGCCTTGTCACTATTATTCATATCCAACATTCCGTGCTTATAACGAAGAACTTTATTAGCAACAGTGAGATTGTTTGCAGCCGGGTCATTTACAAGTCCTATCATAAACCCTTTATAATTAACCTCATCATGCACCATAGCATGGTTATGTTCATCATTGGTAGTAATTGGATACCCTTCTAAAATAAAACTCATTGGACGGAACCCGTGACGAGTAACGTTGTAATTGTTATTTGTATAAGAACCGGTATCAATACCATTCAAATCAAATTGTTTACGTTTTCCAACAGGTTGATTCTCCACAAAATTAAGCCCTTCGAATGTTGGATTAATTATGAAACGCTCCTGTTTGCTTATGTAGTCAATAGTAAACTCTGCACCATCGGGGACATCAAATGTATCACATAACTGTATGAGATTATGATTCCGATAAACAGTATAATTACTAGCAGACAAGCGTACTCCGTTCATATACACAATCACGTCCTTGGGAGATGTTATGAAGTCACTCGTATAAATCTTTCTTTCATAAACCAAAAAAGGTAATACATTCCTATAAACTTTTTCTGTATAATTGGGATTGTACGCCCTTTTTCTTACGATGTTATAGTCGGAATATTGAGTATTGGTTGTTTCAAAGACGCAAAAACGGCCTAAAGGCTTATCCTCTATTACAATATTCTCTTTTCCTCGTGTAAATTGGTCCAAACCTGAGAATATTCCGAATATTTTATTTTCCTCATCATTGATTAATGTTCCTGATGTCGTATTTTGTATACGGTTATTAATTCTTAAAGGCCATCCTTCAGAAGATGTTCCGGTAAATTTAAAATCTTGCCTTTTGAACATATTGGCAATTATATTAAGATTACGAGAAATGTCATTTGTACAATTCCATTGACATTCACTTATATCAAAACCAGTTTGACCAATCTCCACCGCACTCCAATCAACAAGTGCATAAAATAGAGTCTTGCCACCATATTCTGCTATAATAAAATCCTCTAACGAGGAAAGAGCTTCATCACTAGTCGCATAACCCCTCGAATACACCAGCGTATTACCACTGGCTGTCCCCAAATATATTTGATTTGCGTATATTCCATTAGAACAAAACGCTTTTCTAACTATCAAAGATGAATATTCCGACAAATTTATACTTGTATTTGTATATATCCCCGGAAAAAAGTTATTCACCTCTTCATTATTTGAAACATAAAAAAGATTTTGAATATCCATAGAAAAAATTACGATTATGTTTATATTTTTTCGCAAAGATATTTTTTAAAAAAAATAAAGCAAACATTAACCCGTAAAAATTATAAACAAAGGGGGGGGGCGGATTTACAGCAGTTTAACCCAAAGATTCAAAGAGTAATCGAGATAATAGTTTTTAATAGTTCGTATATGCACTCAATATAAAGAAAAAAACATGTTTTTTTGGCTTCGCCCAAGTTTGCCGGCATTCGTTGGAAATAAAATGAATTTCCCTCACTCGTTTATTGAATTTTCGCTCGTTTGTTCGGAATTCGCCTACGGCAGATATACTTCCGTACTCGCTGTAAAAAAATTAAAGCAAGCTTTATTTTTTTGCTCGTTTGTTCGAAATTCGCCTGCGGCAGATATACGGCCGCACCTGCTTTAAAAAAAATAAGCAAACTTGTTATTTCTTGCTCACTTTTTCATATATTAGCAAAATATTAGGTATAAACCGAAAAACAAATAACTATTATATGAAATCACTACGTTCACTTTTCAGGATAGGACTTGGTCCTTCGAGCAGTCACACCATGGGTC
>JAZTXF010000115.1:0-35368 GCA_045636305.1 Candidatus Gastranaerophilaceae bacterium
TTAGGTGCAGATTTTTCTATTTGCTTGTTTTCTGCCTCTTCAACTTTTTCTAATTCTTTTTGTGCCGCATTTACCTGAGTTTCTAAACGTTTTCTTTCTTGTTCAATTTGATTTTCTTGCATTTGAACAGGTTTCATAATCATTTGAGACAGAGAGTTGACATACTGCCCTTGAGCTAACATTGTATCTCTATAAGCAGAAGATACTGTTGCATCATATGGGTATTCTCCTCTAAGTATTGGGGCATTACTATTTCCGCTTATTCCCATGCCTAGTTGTGAGAAGCACTGCTGAAGAGCCATTGATACTGACGCTAGTGATTGCTGTTGTTGCGACAACGCCATAATCCTAAAGTTCAGATTGCTTATTCGTGATGTGAGCTGCAGTTTTCTAGCTCCAAAAATCGCATATCCCATATTCGTCCTCGTGTGGTAAATTATCTCTTACTTATATAAAGAATTTTTATTCATAAAAATTGCTTTTTAAATAAGAAATTGTAAAGATATGTAACAAAGATTTAATTAAGAATACTTACACTTCTACTCAAAACGCCTTTACAATAAGCAATTACTACCCCATAATTAGTAATAGGAATGCCTTGAGAATTCGCCAAATAAACTCTTGATAATATTTCTCGTTTATTGGTCATACACCCACCACAATGAATAATTAAACCATATTTACTTAAATTTTTAGGAAAATCATGACCTCTTACATATTCATACACAAAGTCTTTTCCTGTTCGTTCTTTTAGCCACATTGGAATCTTAACTCTTGCAATATCATCATCTATTGCGTGGTGGGTACAACTTTCAGCAATAAGTATTCTTGAGCCATTAGGCAATAAACTTATAGCATTTGCGCCATTAATAAATGTCTTTAAATCACCTTTTAATCTAGCTAAAAGCACAGAAAAAGAAGTTAATGGAATATGTGAAGGCACAATTTCAGAAACTTGAGAAAATATCTGAGAATCCGTAACAACCAAAGCAGGTTGAGCATTCAGACTTAACAAAGCACTTTGCAACTGTGTTTCTTTCACAACAATAGCCTTTGCATCATGATCCAATATATCTCGTAACAACTGAACCTGAGGCATTATCAACCTGCCTTTTGGAGCCTCTTTATCAATAGGCGTCACTAAAACAACAGTATCGCCCGAATTTATCAAATCACCAATAATAGATTGATTTTCAACAAAATCAACGGGTAAATTCTTTATTAATTGTGATTTTACTTCATCTATAACTGAATTTTCCTTCGTCAAAGAAGTCAAAATGGGTTCAGAACAATACTCTCTTATTTTAGAATAATTTTTTTGAGATATAGACTTTTCATCTATTTTGTTAACCACTGCAATAACCGGTACTTTAGCTTCTTTTAATCGTAAATATAAATCAGTTTCGTATCGACCCCAACCACTATAATCACAAACCAAAATCGCAACATCACATCGCGAAATAATTGCTAAAGTTCTTTCTGTGCGCTCAATACCCAACTCACTTTTATCATCTATACCTGCAGTATCAATAAAAGTAACAGGTCCTATCGGATGCAACTCCATAGATTTTTCTACAGCATCTGTAGTTGTCCCCATAACAGGAGAAGTTATGGCAACATACTGATTTGTTAACACATTTATTAAAGTAGATTTTCCTACATTTGCACGCCCAAATATTCCAATTTGTAAACGCAAAGATTTTGGAGTATTCTGCATTTTAAACCTCTATTTCAAATTATAGTTAGCATTCACATTTGCATATATTTTAATTTTACCCGCTTCTATGGGGGTGCTTAGTGCTTCTGAGGTTGCGTTGCTTCCGACAGATTTTGCATATAGCCTGTATGGTGAATTATTAATTGATTGTGTAGAACAAGAAGTGTGCACCGATTTTACACCGGCTAAAGAAGTTCCCAAAGCTTTTGCTAACTCAGCAGCTTTGAATTTTGAGTCTTTAACGGCTTCAACCAAAACAGATGAACAGTATTTATCATTATTATCTAAAGTTAAATTTAATCTGTCTACCCTTGTTGCCCCGGCACTAATAGCTAAATCTATGATTCTTCCGATATTTTGTATATTTGAAGTTACAACATATATAGAATTTGTAGCAACATAAGCATTTAATGTTTTTTTGTTGTCTTTCGCATAATAATAATCAGGTCTGACTACAAATGCAGAGGTTTTAATTGAGTCAGTTTCGTTTTTTGAAATTTCAGACTTTATCGCTGCAATAACTTCATTAGTTAAAATTTTATTTTTTTCTGATGCCTCTTGAGCTGTTTTTTTAGTTGTTTCAATATAAAATATTACCTCTGCTCTATTTGGATCAACTTCTTTTGTTGCAGAACTACTAACGGAGATAAACCCTGGCTCTATAGCGAAAGAACTACCGTTTACACCACTCAACAATAAACAAAATGCTAAAATTGCAAAAAACTTAAATTTCAAAATCAATCTCCTCTACTTTTTAATTTCTTCTTTATCTATTTCTTCAGCTATTTCTTTTTTTATATTTTGAAACAGGTCAATATCATCAAAGTTATCCGTACTAGCAGAGGGCTTAGGAGAAACAACTGCAATCCTAAACTTACCAAAAAGTGCAAGGTAAGAAACTAAGGCTACAATCGCCCACAACAATACACCTTGTCTTAAATCCATAAGTGGCAAATTATTAACAAAATTTGCTAAATAATTCCAAGCATGCTGACAACACCATGCCGGAAAAACAATAAACCCGGCAACTGCGCAAACAATCACAAAGCCAACTACCAGCAAGCCTCTAAATCCATTTATTTGTATGACTGTACATTTATTTTTCATTCAATTTTACCCTTCCCTAAGCAATTCAAAAAAAGAATCCTCGTTTAAAATTTTAACACCTAATTTTTCAGCTTTCAAGAGTTTTGACCCTGGACTATCACCCGCCAGTACATAAGATGTATTTTTAGAGACGGCAGAAGAAGTTTTACCTCCGTTTTCTTTTATAATCTTTTCAAATTCAGCTCGAGGTCGTGACAATGTTCCAGTAATCACAAAACTTTGTCCTTCAAAATTCTTTGACTTCAATATTTTAACTGATTTTTGAGGTTCGACACCAAGAGACTTAAACTTATTTAACAAACTAATATTATCTGAGTTGTTGAACCAATTATAAACCTCTTGCGCTATTTTTTCGCCAACACCGTCTATTGTGGCTATTTCATCAACTTGTGCAGACATTAATGCATCCAATGATTCATACTTATTGGACAAAAGCTCTGAAGTTTCCTTTCCAACATGCTTAATACTTAAAGCAGTTAAAAAGCTCGACAATGTAGGTGTCCTACTTTTATTTATTGAATTTATAATATTTGATGCTAATTTTTCTTGAAACCCTTCAAGCGAAATCAAATCTTCTTTTTTTAGAGAATACAAATCAGCACAATCCTCAATCATCTTTTTCTCTAAGAGGGTTTTTACCAAAGAGCCGCCCAATCCATCTATATCCATAGCACTTTTTGACACAAAATACTCAATTTTTGCTTCTATTTGAGCAGGACAAGAGGCCTTGTTTGAACAATATAAATTAACCTCATTTTCAGGAACAATTAATTCACCATGACAAACAGGACATGTTTTTGGTATTTTCACTGAAATTTGAGCGCCATCACGGCGGGAAGTTTCAACAGAAATAACTTTAGGTATTATTTCTGCTGCTTTTTTCACCCAAACATAATCCCCAATCATCACACCTAGTCGTTTAATTTCATCATAATTATGTAAAGATGCTCTTTTTACAACAGTTCCTGCAAGATTTACAGGTTCAAGAACGGCAACAGGCGTAATTGCACCAGTTTTACCTACTCCATTTTCTATTGCTAATAATTTAGTGCATATTTCTTCCGGTGGGAACTTAAATGCCGTTGCCCACTTTGGTGATTTTGCTGTAAAACCTAATGCATTCTGAATAGAAAAATCATTTACTTTTACAACAACTCCATCTGTTGCATAATTCAGCTCAAAACGCTTAGTTTCAAACTCTTTACAAAAGTCTATAACTTCATCAACATTTTTGCATAACCTTGTATTAGGATTTGTTACAAGTCCTAATTCAGAAAGTTTTTGTAGTGTATCATAATGTGTTTTAGGCTGTTCATTATCAAAAATAGCTGCATAAGAAAACATTGAAAGCCCTCTATTTGAAACAACTTTTGGATCCAACTGACGCAATGTTCCTGCTGCAGCATTACGAGGATTAGCAAATTCCTTTTGTCCTAATATTTTCGCATTCTCATTTAACTGTCTAAAAGAAGTGTATGGCATATAAACTTCTCCTCTGACATCAACTGAAACATTCTTTTCATTCAATGAAAGAGGTACTGCGTTTATTGTTCTGATATTCGATGTAATATTTTCACCAACTGAACCATTTCCCCTTGTTGCACCAATTTTAAGAAATCCATTTTCATAAATTAAAGAAATAGCCAAGCCATCAATCTTTAACTCAGCAACAAGCTCAATATCTTCTTTTTGAAATTCCTTACAAATTTTTTCATACCACGTTTTTAACTCTTCATAAGAATAAGTATTATCAAGACTAAAAAGACGATTTTTATGTTCATATCTTTCAAAAGAGTCTAAAATTACATCACCAACTCTTTGCGTAGGGCTATCTTCACGTATAAATTCAGGATATTTTTCCTCTAAACCTTTTAACTCCGAATATAAAGAATCGTACTCAAAGTCAGTAATCTCAGAAATATCATGAGTATAGTATAATTTGCTGTATTTATTTAAAAGCAAAATTAATTCATTTATACGATTTTTTACCTTATTATTAACCATAAACTCCCTTTTGTATGTATAATCAAGTCATAACAGACAGCATTATACATAAAAATGAGTTTAATTAAAAATATTTTAAAACTAAAAAGAAAGAATTTTATTTTTTTTACAACACCTTCACATTCGCAGAACGCACAATTTGAAAGTGTTTTAGGCAAAAAATATTTTAGAGTGGACTTTTCCGAAATTGATGAACTGGACAATCTAAACACACCTAGAACAAGCATACTTGAGCTGGAAAAAGAACTGCAAGAAATATATGATTCATCCTATACAAAAATACTTACAAACGGTTCAACACAAGGAATATTAGCTCTTATGCTGGCTACTCTTGAACAAGGAGATAAGGTATTGTGTGCAACAAATTGCCACAAATCAGTTCATAACGGTTTAATTTTATGCAAAGCCGAGCCTATATGGATTTACCCCTCGTTTATCCAAGATTATGGTGTTTATGGCTCTATTTCTGCAAACTCAATAGAAAATGCTATTTTAGAAAATCCTGATGCTAAATGTTTAATAATAACAAACCCAACTTATGACGGAATTATTTCGGACTTAACAAAAATATCTGAACTATGCAAACAACATAATATATTATTAATAGTTGATGAAGCTCACGGCGCTTTATGGAATTTTGACAAATCCTTAGGAACACCTGCAATATTATCCGGCGCTGATGCATCTGTTCAATCACTACACAAAACTTGCGGGTGTATAAATCCTGCGGCATTGTTGCACATATCAAAAAATTCGTGTATTTCTAAACAAAAAATTGTTGACTCATTGCAACTTATATCAACAACATCACCATCATTTGCACTTCTTTGCAATGTAGAAGAAACTATAAGTTTTTTAAACTCTAAAAAAGGCAAAAAAAGAATTGAAAAGCTTATAAACAATATAACTCAAATTATTAACAAAATTAAAAAGCTTAAAAACATTGAAATTCTGCAATCACATAATGATATCACTAAAATACTTATAAAACCGCTTAAAATTTCGGCTGAAGAATTTAGTAATATTTTATATACAAAATTCAGAATTGAATGTGAGATTCAGCACTCTAACTCTCTGACCTTTTTGTGTGGCTTTGGCACATCTGAAAAAAATTTAAAAAGATTATATAAAGCCCTAAAATATATAAATAAGTTATCTAATAAGCATGACTATCATAAGGCTGAACATATCACCATACCGTGCAGAACACAATTATTACCACCTCACGCCGCCTTTTTCTCAGACTTCACATATTCATCACCGAAAGAATCTATCGGCAAAATATGTGCAGAAATTATTACAACTTATCCTCCTGGAATCCCCCTTCTAACATACGGTGAAAAAATTTCCGAAGATCACACAAAACTACTACCAACGGATATTAAAATAAGAATTGTAAATTAATCAGCCATATACTACCCCCTTAATTTTGATGTGATAAAATTTTGATGTAGTTGTGTATCGCTAATTCTATCATGAGAAATTTAATAACAATTTTTATAACATTATTACTATCACTATCCGCAACAATGAGCATTGCTGCATTGGATAATAACTATAGAAACAATTTACTTAATGTTGAATTAAACCAAACGCCTGATAACCGTGTTAGCGTATTGCTTGTTTTTGAACATCCATATACAGATCCCGTAAAAGTTGTTTACAAAGCAGAAAATGAATACAATATTCTGCTACCTGAAACATATCATTCTATAACATCTATAAATACAGCTAATACACTAAATATAAGAAGTGCAAGCGCTAAACTTATCCCTTATTTTGATAATGAAACATCTAACGGATACACAAAAATTACACTAAAAACAACAAGACCCGTAATTTTTAATGCTCACGCTTCTTATGTAACTACAAAATTTGCAGATACAAACTTATTAAAAGAATTAGAAAAAGACCCGCCTAAAACGATTACAACTAGTACAGTTCAACAAAAAACAACGCCCAAAACACAAGCTCAACAAACTAAAAAAACAACACCTACGGTTGCTAAAAAAGCAACTCAAAAACAACAGCCTAAAAAAGTTGCAACACAAAAGAAAACAACGACAACTATACCTAAAAAACAGGTAAATAAACAAAAAACAATTAATAAACCAGCAACTGTTCAAAAATCGCAACCAATACATGTAACACAAACTAATGAAGTTGCAAAAACAAGTAACCTTGAAGTTAAAAAGCCCTTTACAGAGCCTGAACCTATCATTGTTCCGACAAAACCTTTAATAGTTGAAACTGAACCAAAACAAATACAAAAAGAACTTACCAAAGAAGAAAAATTATTAAATTTAATTAATAATACACTTGAAAACGATAATGCTATGTTGTCAATCCTTATTTTTGCCTCTTCATTATTGTTACTTATGCTATTTAAGGTTTCAAGAAAACAACAAATAGGGGCTCAAACAACGAGTCAAAAATCAAAATTAAAATACAAAGAAGTATACCCAAATACTGATATTCCAAATGAGATTAAGAATATGTCTTGGCAGGAGAAATTTAAATATATGAAAGAAAAAGAAAACTCATTCCGCAAAGGTAAGTCAGAAGAAGTAATTTCAAACGAAATTTACAATGCTTACAATGAAGAAAACGATATTGCACCACAATACGATGAAGACAACTTCAATAAAATTATTGAACAAACTCAACCAGTCAGCAATCCGTTTATGCAAGACTCGATGAACTCAAATTCTATGGACATTTCAATTGAAGAACCAACAATCCTTCCACAAGCTGATTTAGACGAGCTTAGCGATATTTCAGACATTGAACCGGTTGTCGATAGAATTTATCAAAAAGCACCGGACAAAGAATCTTTAGAGGTTGATGTGGATATTAATGAAGACTACGAAAAGCCTTACGTCGAACCAACTCTGATTAACCAAGCTAAAATTTCAAAAACAAAAGGATTTTACTTGATTCGATACGAAAATGAAGTTGCTCTTGTCGGATATATTAAAGATAAAATATTTTTCATTCACTCGTTTAATGAAATTTCACAATCATTTGTTCAAACAAGACTTACAGAGAAAAAGCGTGGTGCGGATATATATTTAGTCCGCTCAGATAATTATAAAGCACTCGTTTCTGTGTCCAAAGACGAAATGAAACCACTTATTACACTATAATACAGAAGCAAAACTATGAATAGAGAAGAAATTAAGAATTTATTGGAAAACTGCGAAGAAGCCGTTTTTGAACAGTTTAAAAAAATTGATAAAATAAAAGAACATAACCAAGAAAAAGTGTTAAATGCTTTTCAAAAAAACAAAATTGGCGCCGAACACTTTTTCACAGTAAGTGGTTACGGACACGATGACATTGGAAGAGAAGCAATTGATAAAGTTTTTGCAAATGCATTCAATACAGAAAAGGCTATTGTAAGAAACCATTTCGTTTCTGGCACGCACACTCTTGCTTGCGCACTTTTCGGCAACCTAAGATATGGCGAAACCCTTGTATCAGTGGCAGGTAAGCCATACGACACAATGGAAGAAGTCATTGGAACAAGAGGCAATAAACGAGCATCACTAATTGGGCACGGCATAAACTATAAAGAAATACCCTTAAAAAATGACTACGAACTTGATTTCAATGCGATATCAAACACTATAAACAACAAAACAAACATGGTTCTTATCCAACGTTCAAGAGGCTATTCCTTAAGAAAATCTATATCTATTGATGAAATTAAAGAAGTTGTAAAAATAGTAAAAAGTAAAAATTCGGAATGCATATGTTTTGTTGACAACTGCTACGGAGAATTTGTAGAAAAACTTGAACCTACTGATGTAGGTGCCGATTTAATTGCAGGCTCCCTTATAAAGAACCCCGGAGGCGGCATTGTTGAAGCCGGAGGCTATATTGCAGGTAAAGAATGCTATGTAGAACAAGCTGCAATGAGATTAACAGCACCCGGAATCGGTTCTGAAGGAGGTGCCATGCTAAACCAATCCAGACTTATTTTACAAGGATTTTTTATGGCTCCGTCAGTTGTATCTGAGGCCCTCAAAGGCGCTGTACTTGCTGCTAAAGTTTTTGAAACTGTTGGATTTCAATCTACACCTAAATTCAACGAGCACAGAACTGACTTAATTCAAACCATTGCATTTGGAGAGGCGCAACCTTTAATAGACTTTTGTAAAGCGCTTCAATTCAACTCACCTGTTGAATCATACCTAACACCGGTTCCGGATAAGGTTCCGGGATACGATGATAAACTTATCATGGCGGGAGGTAGCTTTATTGAAGGATCAACAATTGAACTTTCTGCAGATGGACCTATAAGACCACCATATGCTGCATACATGCAAGGTGGGTTAAATTATGCACACGTAAAAATTGCACTTAAAGGTGTACTAAATGAGATATTCAACTTAGAGGATAAAAATGGATAATAAATACATAAACTTAGCCAGCGAACTTATTTCTAAACAAAAATTTGATGAAGCAAAAAAAATTATTGAAAATGAACAATTTGAAGATAATACGGAGGCCCTAAAACTTTTAGGTTTGTGCTGCATGAACCTAAATGATAAAAACAGAGCGATAGACTTTTTTGAAAAAGTTGTTCAAATAACTCCTGAAGACGCAACATCGTGGTATTATTTAGGCGTTTTAAACGATAATGCGGAAATTTATAACAAAGCAGAAGAAGCTTATTTGAAGGTGATTGACCTACGTGATGAATTCATAAATGCATATAAAAACTTAACTATTTTATACCTCAAAAATAAAGAACCAGAAAAGGCTGAACCATACGTAAAAAAAATTATTGAACTAGACCCGCTCGATTATCAAGCATACTACATGCTTGGGACCATTGCCTTTTCACATAAAGACTTTAATACCGCAATTGAAAACTATGAAAAATCACTAGGATTAAATGAAACACCTAACGTAGCACTACTAAACAGTCTAGGCGCAGCCTATTTTGCAACAAATAAACTTGATAAAGCACAAGAAATCTTAAATCAATCTGTTAAGATTGAAGAAGAAAATCCAATTTCAAACTATCATCTGGGAAATATCGCACAAATAAAAAAAGATTTTGAAAATGCATTTAAACATTTTAGAATAGCTTATAACCGCGAACCATCTGCTTTACATCTAACATCTCTTGCCTATAGCGCACTTAAAGCAGAAAAATATGAAGATGCCATTTCTTTATATAAAACACTATGTATAATACAACCTGAAAAACAAAATTTTCAATATAATCTTGCATGCGCATATATAGCAACTGAAAACTATAATGAAGCAATTCAAATTCTCAAAAAACTGGTTATGCTTAATCCTAAAGCCATAACTATGGCAGAAAAATTAGCTGAAGTTTATTGTATCATTAATCAATATGAAGATGCAAAAATTATTTATGAACTTATAATTAAAAAAGGCAATGTTGCAGCAGAAACTTACTACAATTATGCCATTATATGTATGAAAACAAAAGATACAGATAAAGCTGAAAAAATATTAAAAAAAGTTATATTACTTGAACCAAACTTCGCTAAAGCACATAAAGATTTAGGCATTTTATATTTATCGCAAAGACTTTTTGACTACGCTCAAGATGAATTTGAGCAAGCATTAAAAATTGCCCCCGAAGACCCGACAATAATATTTGAGTTTGCTAACTTCCTATATGCAACGTCTGACTATCATGGCGCAAAAAAATTATATGAAAAAGCATCACTAAATTGTCCCGATAACGGAGAAATAGCCTTTTATTCTGGTCTTAACTACTTAGCTCTAAATGAAATAGAAAAGGCAAAAAGCATGTTTGAAATCTCATTAAAACTAGCACCAAATGATATTAATACTTACCATTTAGCCAGGATTAATTATTTTTTGCATAATTTTGATGAAGCCTATCAACTTTTGAATAAAATTGAAAATAAAGATATCGATATTAAAAATTTATTAGCTCTTACTTTATATGAATTAGATAAAACAGAAGATGCAATCAGAATATATAAAGAAATTCTTGAAAAATTTCATGAAAATATTAACATTATGCTTTCACTCGCAAAATGCTACATAAAAATTAACAACAAAGAAGAAGCTTTAAATGCAATAAATATAACTCTTTCCAAATTTCCTGAGCACGAAGAAGCTCTTAAATTGCTAAAAGAAGCAGAAGCGCTATAATAAAAATATGAGAATTATAGGCATAGATCCCGGCATGGCAATTGTCGGTTATAGCATTTTAGATATAACAAACTCCGGAGATATGACTTTGGTTTCTTCCGGTTCTATACAAACTTCAAGTAAAAATACTGAAGCTCAAAGATTATTGGAAATTTACAACGACTTAAAAGTTATTCTTAATAGATTTAAACCGGATATTGCCGGCATAGAAAAATTATACTTTTTTAAAAATCAAAAGACGGTCATGCCTGTTTCTCAAGCCAGAGGAGTAATAGTATTAACATTAGCCGAATTTGGTCTTAACATACTTGAATACACACCAATAGAAATAAAACAACTTTTAACAGGATATGGACGGGCTTCAAAAGAAGAAGTGGCTAAACTTGTAAAAATATGCTTAAACGGTTCAAAAATACCGAAACTGGATGATACAGTAGATTCAATAGCAATTGCAATATGTTGTGCAAGAAACTTATCAACAAATACAATTAATAAATAACTAGGAGGATAAATGAATATCAAATTACTAAAACAAATATCAATATTAAGCTTGATATTAGGTGCTGTACTGGGGTTAATAACATTGATACCATATTTAGGAATTTTTTCTTTTTTAATCTGCACATTTATAGCAGGAAGCATTGTTTTATGGTATTTACAAAAACTTGAATTTGTCGGTCAACTAGACACAAAAAGCTGGTCAATATACGGCGCAATAAGCGGATTTGTTAGCTTTATTGGCTTTTCTATATCATTTGTTCCGCTTGCAACTATTTTGGGAATAATATTTAAAACCTCATACTATTTGGGCATTTCTATTATGTTCAAAATGGGATTTTTTATATTACTCTTAATGATTGTATTCGTAGCACTGATATCTGCCTTGTTAAACGGTTTTGGTGCAATGTCTACTTCATATATTCTAGAATTGTACAAAGCACAGAAAGAAAATGAGTCTAACAATGAACTTTAATTCAAAAATAAAAACGATTGAATGGAATGATAATTGTTCCAAACTAATTGACCAAACTATTTTGCCACATGAATTTAAAATAATTGATATAAAAAATTGCGAACAAATGTTCAATGCTATACAAAATATGATAGTTCGAGGAGCACCTGCTATAGGAATTGCCGGAGCTCAAGGACTTTCGCTTGCTGCAATAGAACTGGAAAAGCAAACTAATGATTATGACACATTTATAAATAAATTAATCGAAAAAGCTGAATATTTAAAATCAGCTCGACCTACGGCAGTAAATCTTTCTTGGGCAATAGACAAACAACTTAATATCATAAATTCTACAGAAAAAAATATTAAATCTGTTGTAAATGCTCTTATAAAAAACGGAAAGAAGTTAGAACTTGAGGATATTGAAATTAATAAAAAGCTAGGGGATTTTGGGGCAGAAATAATCCCAAAAGGTGCCACAATTCTAACACATTGCAACGCCGGTGCGCTTGCAACGGTCGGATATGGTACAGCATTAGGTGTAGTTCGCTCTGCGTTTGCAAAAGACCCAACAATAAAAGTATTTGCGGATGAAACAAGACCAAGACAACAAGGTGCAAGACTAACAACATTTGAACTCACTAAGGATGGTATTGATACAACATTAATTACAGATGGTATGTGTTCATACTTTATGAGCAAAAGAATGATTGATGTTGTTGTCGTTGGTGCAGACAGAATAGCGGCAAACGGAGATACCGCAAACAAAATAGGTACATATACTGTAGCTATTGCTGCAAAATATCATAATATACCGTTTTACATCGCCGCTCCACTTTCTACAATAGACACAACTATAAAAACAGGTAACGAAATAATAATAGAAGAACGTGCACACTCAGAAGTTACACACATTAATAATGAAATAGTTTGCTCTAAAGCAACAAAAATTATAAACCCCGGCTTTGATGTAACACCAAATGAACTCATAACTGGGATTATAACAGAAGTAGGGATACTAAAACCAGCCTTTAAAAACTCAATAAAAAATGCTTTTTTCAAATAAAACAAAGCGAGGTAAAAACCTCGCTAAGACGGAAATTAAGTAGAAATATATCCTATGACGCATAACCCGCCAATAAACCTTCCTTTTCAATGAGCATTCTGATTTTCTTAATTGCTCTTAATTCTGTTTGCCTGATACATTCTTTTGTAACACCATACAAATTGCCTATTTCTTCCAATGTGCGACGACGCAAGTCATCCAAACCATAGCGCATGCGAACAACATCTGCTTCTCTTTCTTTCAACTTTCCTACAACATAATTAATATCATTTTGCAATGAAATAAATTCAATATTTTTTGTAGCAGAACTGGTTTCATCAACTAAAATATCTGATAGAGAAACTTCGTTTCCATTAGAAATTTCATGTTCACTCTCAATGGAAACAGCTTTATTATAAGCATTTAGAAAAACATCTATTTTTTCCGGTTCAATATTCATTTCTTTGGCAACTTCCTCATTTTTTACGCTGCAGTTATATTTTTGCTCAAGTTGAGATTTAATTTTAGAAAATTTTGACAATGTTTCTTGAACATAAACCGGTATTTTCATACAATAAGCTTGTTCAGATATTGCTTTAAACATTGATTGCTTTATCCACCAAGCAGCATAAGTAGAAAATCTATAACCTAACTTATAGTTAAACTTTTCAGCAGCAATCATCAACCCCAAATTACCTTCTTGAATTAAGTCAATCATAGGTAACTTAGCTACATGTATAACTTTTTTAGCTATAGTTAAAACTAATTTTAAATTAGACTCAACTAAAACCTGTTTTGCATTTTCATCACCTTCATAAGCCAATTTTGCAATTCTTTTTTCATCTGCTGCAGATAAAAATTTAATTTTAGCAATTTCTTTTAAATAAACTTTTAAAGAGTCATCATTACTTGGAGGAAGAGTTTCGCTTTTAGCGGGATTAGTTAGAGAAAGATTTTCAAAAAATAATGTTTCAGACATACACACAAGCTCCTATTTTAAATTTAACACATACCTAAATAAAACGTTACATTCAATAAACAACCAACTGATATTTTCAATATAACAGATTGCATATACTTTTTCAATACATTATTAAGAAATATTTCAAATAATGTTAATTTCAAACTTAATATTTACATTTATTTACACTGTAAAATCCGCAACTATAAAGGAGTTTGGCATAATTACATTTAACTAAGTTATTAAAAAGATTTTTTACTGAATATATATTGTTACGTTAACATTTATTAATATGTCTATTTTACATTAGTTAATAAAATATTACATTATATTAAATTATTTACGCTTAATTTTCACGCAGTAGAATAGTATTAGAGGATATTTTCATGAAATTTTCGTACGAACAACTTATTAATATAACAAACGCTAAGCCTATCCTTAACAAAGGTACAACAGGAATTTTTGATATTTGTACAGATACGCGAACAATTTCAAAAGGTCAAATTTACTTACCGCTGAAAGGGGAAAATTTTGATGGAGAATTATTCATTGAAATGGCTGTCAAAAATGGTGCAATAGGTTATTTCACCACAAATCCGAACAATATAAGTAATGAAACTAATTTTGCACTACTCGTTAATGACACAAAAATAGCATACCTCCAATTAGCAAATTTCTACAAACGACAAATTAATCCGACAACAATTGCAATAACGGGCTCATCCGGAAAAACCACAACAAAGGAAATCTTTAATGCTATTTTTAAAGAAAATAGGCGTACACACAAATCATTATTAAATCACAACAACGAAATAGGACTCTGTCAGACGCTTTTAAATATGCCTGAAGATACTGAAGTTTTAATTGTAGAAATGGGAATGAGAGGTTTCGGTGAAATAGACTTACTTTCAATGTATGCTCAACCTGACATTGCTGTAATAACAAATATAGGAACAGCACATATCGGTCGATTAAAAAGTCGAGAAAATATAGCCAAGGCCAAATGTGAAATAATTAAACATCTTTCCGAAAACGGTGTTTTAATAACGGGGACCGATGAACTATATAACAAAACACTAAAAGGTTATAACGTAAAACACATAGTTTCTGATACTAATTTACCTACCTTTTCACTGGTTGAAATGACAAAAGAATTTTCAAAATTCAAATACAAAAATTATGAATACATAATCCCCGCAGGTGGAGAATACAATGTAAAAGACACATTATTAGCAATAGAAGCAGCCTTATTATATGGACTTAAACCGAAAGAAATACAAAAAGGGCTAAGTACTTATAAGACAATTGAAAATCGATTTGAACAAATAGAAATCAATAAATTACAATTTATAAATGATAGCTATAATGCAAATCCAGACTCCATGAAAGCAGCTATTAAATCATTTATAGAATTATATGACGGAAATAAAGTATTGGTTCTTGCTGATATGGGCGAATTAGGTGAAAACTCTGTTTTCTTTCACGAAGAAATAGGCTTATTCCTGAATAAGTTTGAAAATATAAATCTTTTAACAGTTGGTCCTCTAGCAAAAAATATCGCCAAAACATGCAAACATAAAAGTTATTCCTTTGATTCCAACAAAGAAGTAATTCGACACTTAATGCAACTTGCAGATGGAACAAAAGTACTATTAAAAGGTTCTCGCGCTATGAAATTAGATGAAATTATCAAGGAGATGCAAAAATGATTATAACGATAGTTGCAGCACTTGTAGCTTTGGTTTTATCACTACTTTTGGGTGTTGTATATATAGATTTTTTGAAAAAGAAACTTTACAACCAACCTATACTTGAAGACGCACCGGACTCACATGCTAAGAAAAATGGAACGCCGACAACCGGAGGCGTTGTAATTATTTTGTCAATAATTTTGGCATCATTAATAGCTCTACCCATGGAACAAGTTACAACGCCAAGAGCTTTTTTGATATTGGTTACACTAATATTCTTCACACTAACCGGTTTCCAAGATGATATGCAAAAGATAACAAAAAACCAAAATAAAGGTTTGACTCCAAAAGGGAAATTGTTTTTGCAATTTACAATAGCGCTACTTCCGACTTTGTACTTAATGATGAATGAAAACACAACAATATCTATAGCTAATCATTATATAAATTTGGGCTGGCTTTATCCAATATTTTCAATCCTTGTAATTACAGGTGCGTCTAATGCAGTAAACCTTACTGACGGATTAGACGGTCTTGCTTCTTCTAATTGTGTTGTGGCTTTTATTGGTTGTGCAATTCTATCGTTATTATTTGGATATGCTGACATTGCAATAATTTGTGCAACAGCGGCCGGAGCCTGTTTAGGCTTTTTGTATTTCAACAGACATCCAGCCAAAGTATTTATGGGCGATACAGGCTCATTAGCACTTGGAGGCTTATTAGGAACAGTTGCAGTAATGGGCAAATTTGAGTTATATCTTCTGTTTTTAGCCTCCATATTTATTGTTGAAACATTATCAGTAATGCTTCAAGTTACAAGTTTTAAACTAACAGGTAAACGAATATTTAAAATGTCACCTATTCACCACCATTTTGAACTTTTAGGTTGGTCAGAAGTCAAAATTGTTAAAGTATTTTCTCTTATAACATTACTAACCACGATTTTAGGAATCACATTATTTATTTTAACTGAGGTCGGTGCATAATGAAAAGAAATTGGTTTGATATAAAAGTTCTAATTCTTGGTTTTTCAAAAAGTGGTATAGCTGCAGCAAAATATTTAGCACAAAAAGGAGCTAATTGTTTTATAACAGAACAAAAAGCTCAAAAAGAAAAAGACGACATATTACTAAAAGAATTGGAAAAACTAAGTATTCAAGTTGAGTTCCAAAAACATTCAGAAGAATTTATCAATGGTGCTCAAATCGCAATAACAAGTCCCGGAATACCACCACATTCCGAGCTAATAAACGACATAAAAAGCAGGAATATACAAATAATTAGCGAAACAGAGCTTGCTTATAAAGAAACAAACACTCCGTTTATAGCTATAACCGGCACAAACGGAAAAACTACCACAACAGCACTCACCTCACATATTTTATCAACAAGATATAAAGCCCCGGTTTGCGGAAACATTGGGATACCTCCAACATCTTTACTTAGAGACAGCGCTGATTACTATGTTTGC
This sequence comes from Candidatus Gastranaerophilaceae bacterium, assembly GCA_045636305.1. GTDB lineage: Bacteria > Cyanobacteriota > Vampirovibrionia > Gastranaerophilales > Gastranaerophilaceae > RGIG2134. The sequence continues at coordinate 17,117 of JAZTXF010000115.1, forward strand.
GAGCTTAGCTCTTACCAAATTGAGTACAGCCAAGCTTTTAAAGCACAAATTGCAATGTTTTTAAACTTTACCCCTGACCATATTGATTGGCACAATGGATTGGATAATTATTTTAAAGCAAAAACTAAAATTTTCTCAGCGCCACTAACCCCGACTTTCGCTATATTTAATGCTACAGACGAAAAGGTTTATGAATTTTCAAAAACGACTTACAGCGAAAATTTTTATTTTGGACAAGAATTTGAAAAAAATTGTTGCTACATTAAAAATGAAGCAATATATTTTAAACGCAAAGGCGACGAAGAAAAAATAATCGACATCACAGACATTCCGCTTGTCGGCAATCATAATTACCAAAACGTTATGGCTTCTATAATCGCAGCTAAATTAGTGGGACTGGAAAATAATGATATTAAAAATGCGATAAAATCATTTAATGCGGTGGAACACCGTTGCGAATTTACAAAAAAAGTAAACGGTATTGAATTTTACAATGATTCTAAGGCAACAAATCCCGAAGCTGCAATCGTTGCAATTAATTCATTTGAAGGTAAAAAAGTAACTTTAATTGCCGGCGGCAGAGATAAAATGACTAACCTCGATGAATTTTGTTTATCTGTGAATAAGTGCATTTCTGATGTAATATTAATAGGAGAAGCGGCAGAAAGGTTTGAACAAGCTTTAACGTCAACAAACTTTACCAAAATATATAAATGTAATACGTTGGAAGCAGCTATAGATAAATCAATAGAATTAGGTAACGAAATATGTCTATTCTCACCTGCTTGCGCAAGCTTTGATATGTTTGATAACTATGAAGTACGAGGAGAGGTTTTTAAAAATTATGTCGCAACAAAATTATAGACAACAACCTCGTAACAGAGGTAGAGTGCAAAATAAACCTATTTTATCCGAACCTGATAATGTTTTAATCATAATCGTTACATTTTTAGTTGTCATTGGTATTATGGCTATTTTTTCAGCTACGGCCCAAAAAGCAATTGATGAAGGCTCAACCCCTGCGTCATACGTAATTAAACAGATTATAAGTCTTGTTGTCGGAATTATGAGTTTAAAATTTTTTGCAGGATATGACTACAAAAAACTCTCTGTGCATACCTTGAACTTTTCTTGGTTCGTTGTAGGACTTTTAGCATTAGTAAACTACACACCACTTGGTGTTATGGTTAATGGAGCAAAAAGATGGATGATGATAGGTCCAATGCAATTTCAACCTTCAGAACTGGCGAAAATTGCATTAATATTGCTTTTAAGTAATGCATTTTCTCAAAATAGCGAACTATTAGCACCGCAAAAATACAAATACTATATCCCCATCTTGGTAATGGTGTTCCTGATTTATCAACAACCTAACCTCTCTATGATAATTTTATTATTTGTAACTGGACTAATTATGTATCTCTCAGCAGGAGGTCCGTTAAAGATGATATTAAGCGCAGGAGCCGTAGGAACAGGTATTTTATCAATTTTCATAAAACCGTACCAATTAAATCGTGTGAAAATTTGGTTTAATCCAGAATCAGACCCGCTAGGACAAGGATACAATGTTATTCAGTCAAAATTAGCATTTGCAGCAGGTGGGTTTTGGGGAGTCGGATACGGAAATTCAAAACAAAAATTGGCCTGGTTACCGGAAGGACACACAGATTTTATTTTTGCTGTAATTGGAGAAGAATTTGGTTTTATAGGTTGTGTACTAATAATTTGCCTCTTCTTCGGATTAATTCATAGAGGATTAATTATATCTTCTCGTTGTCCCGATATATACGGAAAATTGGTCGCAGTTGGAATTGCGATTATGATAGGATTTCAGGCCGGACTAAATATGAGTGTTGCAAGCTCATTCCTACCAGCAACAGGCGTCCCACTACCATTTATCAGCTATGGGGGAACATCACTCATTGTAAATTTAACCATGATAGGAATATTGCTAAATATATCAAGAAAAAGAATCAGGAGGATAAACAATCTTGAATCAACAACCTAAAAAAACATACTTTGTAACAGGCGGAGGAACAGGAGGGCACATTTATCCCGCGATTTCTATAGCAAAAGCCTTGCGAGCGGAACCGGATACTGATAAAGTTTATTATATTGGCAACCCTAATAATATGGAATCAAGAATTGCTCAACAAGAAGGATTTGATTTTCTCTCCGTAAATGTCACAGCAATGCCAAGGAAAATTAATTTTGACCTGCTAAAATGGGGTTTTAAGCTAGATAAAGCAACATTGAAAGCACTTTTTTATATATATAAATACAAACCGAATGCAATATTTGGAACAGGCGGATACGTTTCAGCACCGGCAATTATAGCAGGCTGGCTAAGCTCAACGCCATATATGATACACGATTCAGACGCACACCCTGGAATTGTTTCAAGATATGTTGCACATGGGGCAAAATGCATATCCGTTGCATTTGAAGAAGCAAAAAAACATATAAATAACAGTAACGTTAATGTGTACGGCAACCCAATTAAAACAGAGTTCTTTCATATAACAAATAAAGAGGCAAAACAAAAACTTGGATTTTCAAAAGAACCGGTCCTGCTAGTTATGGGCGGTTCACAGGGAGCTATGAATATAAATTATACTCTCATTAATTGTATAAAATATTTTGCAGAAGAACTCAAACTCGGAATTATTCTTCAAACAGGGGCAAAAAACTATGATGCTTCAATAGAATTAATCAATAAAATTTATCCTGAATACACAAAAAATCCAAAGATAATTATAAAACCATACTTTGACAATATGGCAATACCAATGAAAGCAGCAGACTTGGTTATAGCAAGAGCCGGTTCTTTAAGTCTAAGTGAAATTGCTGCCGCAGAAGTACCTTCTATTCTTATACCTTTTGCGTATGCCGCCGCAGACCACCAAAGAAAAAATGCTCATTGTTATGAATCCGCAGGTGCATCAATATATATAGATGATTCAGAATTAAACAAACCTATTCTGGAACAAACAGTACACAATTTATTTAAAAATCCAAACAAATTGAAACAAATGAAAGAAGCAGTAAAAGCATTTAGTAAACCTGATGCTACATATGAAATTGTAAAAGCACTAAAAGAAATTTCGAAATAATGACAAAATATTATCAAAAAATTGTTGATTTTTTAACTTCATCTGAAAAATTTCATATAAAACTTGAACTTGACAGAATGTCTAAAATTCTTGAATTATTTGACAACCCTCAAGATAAGATAAAGACAATTCACGTTGCAGGAACAAACGGTAAGGGCTCTTGCTGCTCAATATTAAACAGCATATTAATTGAACAAGGCTACAAAACAGGACTTTTCACAAGTCCTCACTTACTAAAATATAATGAAAGAATAAAAATTAACGGAAATAATATTTCAGACAATGAATTTTATTCAATATTAATTTTGATTGAAAAAACTGCAAAAAAGAATAATATAACATTGACTGAATTTGAAATAATTACAACTGCAGCTTTTATTTGGTTTGAACGAAAAGGGGTCGAAATTGCGATAATAGAAACAGGGCTAGGCGGTCGTTTAGATGCGACAAACATTATAAAATCACCACTATTAACAATAATAACATCCATTTCACTTGACCATACAGACAGATTAGGAAATACTATTGAAGAGATTGCAGCAGAAAAAGCAGGCATAATTAAACAAAACTGTCCTTGCGTTGTTGCTAAAACAAATGCAGGACTTAACACAATAAAACTAATAGCAACAGAAAAAAAAGCCCCACTTATTTTAAGTAAAAATAAAATAGAAATTATTCAACAAAGGCAAAAAAATATAACCGTTATAAATGATAAAAGCTATGAATTTAATCTTTGCGGGTTGTATCAGGCAAAAAATTTAGATTTGTGCGTTTCTGCAATTGATATTTTACAAGAAAACAGTATAAATATAGAAGAACAATCTATCATAAAGGGGTTAAACAAAGTAAAACACAGTGCAAGATTTGAAATTAACGAAAAATTAAATCTTGTAATAGACGGAGCTCACAACCCTGACGGCGCAAGTGAATTAAGAAAAGCACTTGATGCAAAATATAAAAATAAAAAAATAAAATATATTTTTGCTACGATAAACACCAAGGATTACAAAACAACATTAACCAAATTGTTAAAAGACGAAGACGAGCTTTTCTTGTATGAATTTAAAAAAGAAAATGCCGTCCCCACTGCTGAAATAATAAAACACATTAACAAAAATATTCAAATTTTAAAAAATGTAAAGGATATTAAAACTTTAATCAAAAAAAACATAAACTGCGAAACTCCAATAGTAATAACAGGATCACTCTATGCAATAGGTGAAATTTATTCTCAAATAACAGAAAATCCCCCGACTGGCTAATATGAACAAAATTAAGTTGTCCATATTATTAACATAAGTAAAGATCGGAGGAAAAAATGATTGAAGTAACACAAAGAGAGGAAAAAACTAAAACAGTTACTGTTGTAATTGTAGAGGATTATAAACTTACAAGAGTCGGACTAACTGCAGCACTAAATAGCTATCCGGATATAAACGTTATAGGAGAAGCATGCGACGGTGAAGAAGGAGTAAAAATTGTAACTGAATTAAAACCAAATGTCGTATTAATGGACTTAGGTCTTGCCGGATTAAACGGGATAGAAGCAACTCAAAAAATTGCAGAAACTTCACCGGAAACTTGTGTTATAGCCTTAACTTCACACGATAGAGAAGAGGAAGTTATGGCTACATTAGGAGCGGGAGCTAAAGGATATTGTTTAAAAGATATAGATCCAACAACACTCGCAAGTGTTATCAAAAGTGTTGCTCAAGGCGCTTGTTGGTTAGACCCTGGGATCGCAAAATGGGCGCTTAACCAATTTCCTAAACCTAAAGACCCTACGCTTATGTCACAAGGCAGTTTTGCCGACTCCCGTGCACAATTGACTGAAAGAGAGCTTGAAGTATTAAAATTACTTGTCGCTGGAAAAAGCAATACAGAAATAGCCAACGAATTAATTGTAAGCGTACACACAGCCAAAGCTCATGTTTGCTCTATACTCCAAAAACTTTGCGTTGATGATAGGGTACAAGCCGCAGTAAAAGCAATTAAAGAAAATATTATATAAGCGCAAAAAACGGCAATTGCCGTTTTTTAATTTTTGTAAATATTTTTATTTTAGTGACAAAAAAAATATTTTTTAAACTTAAAACAATTGAAACAAGGAGATCCCCATGTCACTAAAAATCCAATCAATTAGCTCAAACAACTACAAATATAAACCCTATTCACAAAATTTTACAGGAGCGTTATTTGCAAAGACTAATGAAGCAATCATTAAATCAAAAGAAAAAGAAATTGAAAAAACAAGCAAATCTCTACTAAATCAACTAAAAAAAATATCAAAACAAATAAATCTTTTTAATTTAAGTTATGCAATTGAAAGTAACAGCAAAAAAGCTGCCAACTTCAGAGATACATTCGGAATAAAACAAGAAAAGCACATCTTAACATATGAAGCAAAAGATATAGGTCTTAAAGGAATATTAAAGAATTCCTATCTTATCGAATCAACTGCGGCAAGCGAACTTTTTGAAAATGATATCATTAAAAATGAGCTAAAATTTAGCAAAGATTTAAGGATATATCATCTAATCAATGAAAAAATTAAAGACAGTACTAAAATCGTAAAAGACTTAAAAAAAGCTTGGGAAAGCAATAATAGAGAAAAATTTAACCAGCTATTAGAGAAATATAATTCATTTAATAAAATCTACAAATTAGAAATTAAAAAAAGAAAAAAAACATTACTTTAAAAAATACAGATGAAACAATCCACTACATGCGGTGGGTTGTTTTGTTTTAATCATAGATGGTATAATAACTTTATGGATACAAACAATCTTAATCAACTACAATCAGATTTTATTTCTACAGTTAGTCATGAGCTTAGAACACCTCTAACCAGTATTAGAGGATTTGCAGAAACTCTAATTACATCAAAAGATAAACTTTCAGAAGAACAACAGCTAAAATTTCTTAATATTATTAAGGACCAATCTAACCGTTTAATAAATTTAGTAGAGAATTTGCTTGCAGCTACCACTCAAAATGTAAATAAAGAAACTTGCGTTTTAAAATCAACAAATATCTCCTCTAGTCTGGTGAAAATAATATCTATAATTAAACAGAGTTACCCCAGAAAAACAATCGAAGTTAAAACGACATCAAATATAGAAAACATTCTTGCGGATGAAGAAAAATTTGAACAAGTACTGCTTAATGTTATAGAAAATGCTTGTAAATATTCCTATGAAAACTCAAAAATAAATATTAATATAGCTCCAAACAATGAAACAGAAATAATTATATCAATTACAAACGAAGGAGAAACTATAGACAGCAAAAACTTTGATAAAATTTTCAAAAAATTTGTAAGATTAGATAACCCAATGACAAGATTAACTCAAGGAAGCGGTATGGGGTTATTTTTAACAAAAGAAATGATAACACAAATGAACGGAAGAATAACAGTTTCAAGTGAAAATAATATAACGACTTTTTCTATATTTCTGCCTGCGGCAACAGAAGAAAATTTTGTACAAAGTAAGTTGAAGGTAAAGAATGATGATTAAAACGTCAATGCTAATACTAGATAAAAGAAAAGAGCTTGGAACCAAATACAAAAAATGTTGCGAAAAATTGGTTGCAAAAGTTTTTCTTGAATCAGATTGTGAAAATTCATTTGACATAATAGACAAATATTCTCCGGATTTAATAATGATTTCTGATAGCTTTGCAGATACACTTAAAGACCTCACTCAAAAAATAAAATTATTTTCAGAAAACTATCGTCCTACAATTATCTACATATCAAAATCCTCACAAACAGAAGACAAACTGAAAGCACTCGAAGACGGTGCTGATGATTATCTGGCTGAACCTATTCCGACTGAGGAGCTAAAAGCCAGAATTAAAGCTCATTTCAGACGAATAATAGAAAGCCATATAAATTCACTTACCAATCTTTATGACAATAAACTTTCTATGCTTGTACTAAAAAGAACTCTTATAGAAAAAAATAAACAAGCAGCTATACTTGTAACATTGAATAATTTTGATATATATAAAGAAACTTATGGACTAATAGCCGCAGACAAAATGATACAAACATATGCGGCAATTATTAATTCATCACTAACTGATAATGATTTTTTAGGACAACTTGCACCAAGTGAATTTTTAATAATAACATCTTGTGAAAAAGCTGAAAAAATAGCTGCATATTTAGTTTTTGCATATGACTCAATATCTGAAAAATTTTACAACGAAAAAGACGCTAAAAACAACTACATTATCAGAAAAAATTCTAATTCTACAGAAGAAAAAATTGGGCTTGTAAAAACAAAAATTGCAATTGTAAAAAATGATCAAAACCAATATTCAGATATAAAACAAATTATAAGCGAATTATTAAATACACTTAAACTCACATACAAACAAAAGAAATCCAGTTATTCCGTTGACAGAATTAAGTTTCCGTTAAATGACTGTATTGATGCTGTAAAATACAATGATATTATAGGTATATTAGAACCTGACGAAGCCCTAAATATATTGTTAGCATCTACATCTGAAATACAAGGGTATAAATATCAGCTTTATGACTACAATGACGACATAGAAAAATTAATGATGTCCAATCAACCGGCTGTTTTAATATTAGACTTGGGAAATAAAACAAAAAAACAAGGCTTAAACATATGTAAAAAAATAAAATCAAATCATTTTCTATCATCAACTAAAATTATATTAACAGCTAATACAAGAAACAAAGAAGAAATCATGTCAGCAGGCGCAGACTTATATTTACCGAAGCCTTATGATATGCTAACTATGTACAGCTGGGTAGCAAAACTAATGAAAGACTTCAATGATTAGAGGAAAAAACAATGACAAAATCCATAAGTGCACAAGAATTTGTTTTATCAAAATTCAGAAACATTCCTAATTTTCCTAAAAAAGGAATCATATTTAAAGATATAACAACCGTAATAAAAGACAAAGAAGCATTTAATGCTGTAATTTCATATTTTGAAAATGCTTATAAAAATCAAGATATTGATTATATTGCGGGACTTGAATCCAGAGGTTTTATATTTGGCGCAGCCCTCGCAGATCGTCTAGGTTGCGGATTTGTTGTTATTAGAAAAGCCGGAAAACTTCCTTATAAAACATTAAAAGAAACCTATGAACTGGAATATGGAACAGATACACTGGAAATACATGAAGATGCAATTGAACCCGACAAAAAAGTCGTCCTAATTGATGACTTATTAGCTACCGGAGGAACCGCAAATGCAGCCTGCAAATTAATCCGCAGACTGGGAGCAAGAATAGTAAGCGTAGCCTTTGTTTTGGAGCTTGCTTTTTTAAACGGAAGAACAAAACTTCCGGAAGATATTAAAATAAATTCAATGATTATAGAATAACAAGAATAAAGGTTAGATAATGGGAGACGAAGATAAGCAGTTTGACGCCACACCGCAAAAATTAAAAAAAGCTCGTGATCAAGGTCAAGTCGTAAAATCAAAAGATTTTTCCATGGCTATTGCAATCTTAGTTATGTGGATTGCAATATTTCAGTTTGCACCTTTCATATGGCATCAAATTGAAGGCCTTTTTATCAACCTGTACGAACAAATACCGAACAAGTCAATAGAAGAAATTGGCTTTGTACAGATACTGTTTAAAACGATATTGCCAACATTCCTTATACTGGCACCTTTGCTTGTACTGGCATCATTTATAGCTATTGTTGGAGACTTAATTCAAATTGGTCCACTTTTCACAATGACCCCACTGGAACCCAAACTGGATAAGCTAAATCCTACAAAATATTTTAAAAATTTAATGAGCGTAAAAACGCTTTTCGAACTTGTAAAAAATATTGTAAAAGTAATTTTACTGGGGATCATAGGTTTTATTGTATACAAAACTCATTTTCCCTCTGTGTTAATGCTTGCAGCCATAGACAATAATTTTGCGGTAATGATTGAGTTTGGCAAACTTGTTCTTGATTTTATCATAAAAGCCGGTATCGCATTTTTAATTATTGCCGCAGCAGATTACGGAGTTACAAAATGGAAATTTTTGCAAGACCAAAAAATGTCATTTAAAGAAATTAAAGATGAATACAAAAACTCAGAAGGGGACCCACATGTTAAAGCTGCTCTTCGCCAACGTAGACAACAAATGCTACAAAAAGGAATGATGGATGCAGTACCGGAAGCGGACTTTGTTGTAACAAACCCAACACATATTGCATGCGCACTGAAATATAATCAAGAAGAAATGGAATCTCCTAAATTAGTAGCTAAAGGTACTGAACTTTTTGCCAAAAAAATTATAGAGATAGCTCGAGAAAACATGGTTCCTGTTATAGAAAACCCTCCAGTTGCACGAGCCATTTTTCGATTAGTTGAGGTAAACTCTTATATACCTGCAGAATTGTATAAAGCAGTAGCAGAAATTTTGTTATTTGTATACAATTTGCGAAAAAATAAAAATCCTAGTATTATAGATAACAGGGATAAAAACAAATAATGGGAATAGCAGTGCAATCCAGAGTAAAACAGTACATCTCAATAATTGAAAAAGTTTCAAAAGTAGAACAAAGACGCATCCCATCTCACATGGTGGAATTCGAAGAGCTTGTCAGTATCGGAATAATTGCAGTACAAGCGCTCATTAAAAACAAAACTGATGAACAACTTGAAAGGTACAACTCGTCTTATATTGCAACGGCCGTTAGATGGGCAATAAGAAATGAACTGCGTAATCGCTACAAATGGTATTCTCTTAAGCATGCCAAACCGACAGACGAAGCTGAAGGTGAAGGTGACTCTGAATTAACAATTACACCTAACAAAGTAAGAGAAGCTGTTTATGAAACAATTCTTTCTATAGACAGTATAGCATCTGCAAGCTCAGATAACGACTCGCCTTTTGATTTTATCAAGGATACAAGTGCGCTTCCCGATGAAAAAGCTGAAATTACAGAACTGGGCAGGGTTATTAGAGAAGCAATTTCAAAATTACCCCCAAAAGATAGAACCGTCGTTGAATACAGATTTTACAGAAACATGCAAGTTAAAGAAATTGCTCAACAAATTGGTTTATCTTCATCACGCGTAACAAGAATCGTTCAGGCTTCACTTAATGTTGTAAGAGAATATCTTGAAAAACGTGGCATAGAATACCAATAATCTGATTTTTCGGGGAGTTTTATGAATATAATAGTCTGCATAAAACAAGTCGTTGACACTAACGACATAAAATGGACAAAAAATAATACAATTGACAGAGAAGGCGTTGATTGCATTATTAATCCATGTGACTTACTTGCACTAGAAACCGCTTTAAGAATAAAAGAAGACCTACAAAATACTCAAATAACAGTTATTTCTATGGGACCTTTGCAAACTCAAGAAGCCTTAAAAACGGCAATTGCACTGGGTTGTGACAGAGCAATTCTTTTGAATGACAAAAAATTTTCCGGTGCAGACACAGTTGCTACCAGTCGAACAATTAGCAAAGCTATTGAATTAAAATGCAATAATTATGATTTAATTATTTGCGGTCAGTATGCCATAGATGGTGATACCGCTCAAACAGGTCCAAGCATTGCGCAAAAATTAAATATAGAACAAATAACTTACGTTAGCGAAATTAAACCTTTTTCACAAACTCCATGCAAAAAAATACATGCAATAAGAAATGCTGAAGATAAAACAGAAATTGTAGAAACTCCCCTACCTGCTTTAATATGCGTTTCTGACTGCCCTTACGTACCTAGAAAAATATTAATAAACGGCTATATCAAAGCACAAGATTATAAAATAGAAATATTTAATGCTGATGATATCGGGCTTTCAAAAGAAGAAATTGGCATAAAAGGTTCTCCAACGTGGGTTTCCAAAGCCTTTAGAGCACAAAACAACCGACTAAATAAAATTACAGAAAATATGGCGTCAGTAGATGTAATAAAAAAACTTACCAAATATATTACGGAAACGACGGCCAATTTAGGAGTTCAAAATGAATAGCAAACCAGAAGGAATACTTATATGGGGTGAACTTAATGAAAACAAGGAAATCATGCCTGTTGTTTTCGAACTTCTTTCAAAAGCAAAAGAGTTATCTAAAAAACTCGACAATTGTTCAATTAGTATTATAACCTGCGGATACAATATTGATATAGAAAAATACAAAACTGAATTAGCAAAATATGGGACAAATGAACTTGTATTTATTGAAAATGAAAAATTAGAAAGCTACAATACAAGAAACTACGCGTTATCCACACTTAACTATATAAAAAATAACCCAAAAGAAATCTTTTTATTAGGTGCAACAAAACAAGGAAGAGATTTAGCTCCACAAATTTCATCTGCGCTAAACACAGGGCTGACAGCAGATTGCACAGGGCTGGATATAACTGAAGATAAAAAACTGGCAGCAACACGTCCTACTTTCGGCGGAGAACTTATGGCTACAATCTTATGTAAAACCTATCCACAAATGGCTACAGTCAGACCAAATATATTTAAAACTTCAGCATGCGACACCAATGGAGATATGGTTATCACCCACTATAATCCTGATATAACTTATTCAAGTTTAAAAAAAGTAATAAATTCCTATAATAAAGTGAAAAACCTAAATGAGCTTGAGAATGCAAAAATAATTATTGCAGGAGGAAAAGGCTTAAAAAATAAAGAAAATTTTGAAAAATTATTCGAACTTGCAAAACACCTCAACGCACACGTCGGTGCAACAAGAAAAGCAGTTGATTCAGGATTTATTTCATCAGAATACCAAATAGGTCAAACCGGAAAAGTTGTTTCACCTGATTTATATATAGGGTTAGGCATTTCAGGAGCAATACAACACATAACAGGTATTACAAATGCAAAAAAAATAATAGCAATAAACACGGATAAAACTGCACCAATAACAAAAATTGCAGATGAAACAATAATCGCAGATGCATCAACAATACTTAACGAATGGCTAGCACTATTTTAACTTTTCTAAATTTTTTTGCGCAAATTCAAGCTCCGCAATTTTTCTCGCTTTTGCTAACGCACTAAGCATCTCTTGCTCATTATCCTGAATACGATTGCCTACAACAGCCAGTTTAGGGGCATAAATATTATTTGCAAGTATTTTAGCTTTTCTCCTGACTAAATGAGCTAAATCACTAAGGCCGTTAATTCTGACAGGAGCCTTTGCAACATAAAATCTATCAGCATTTAAGTTGTTAAAATCCCTAACAGCACCGTTGTAGTTTGGAGAATAAATCTTTGCTAACTCATTTATAAAGTTTGATTTAAGCGCAAATTGTTCTGATAATTTTTTATTCATTTTATATTCAGCAATATTTTTTCTGAATTTTTTCCAATCACCAATAACACCATTATATTCTAAGATTTTGGGATAATTTTTTGCTTTAATTTTGTTCGTAGATAAAGCATTATGCATAATTCTTAGTTTAACCTTATTCAAAATGCTTTGAGATTTTAACTCTTTAATAGAAAATTTCCCTAAAAACATTGATGACACAGAACATTGCGCAGAATAATAACCCTTTTTCAAATCATCTATTATATCAAACAAATCCTCATCAAAAATCTGTCTATAAGCATTAATTAATTTGCTTCTGGCCATTTTTTTTAGTCTATTAGCTTCTTTTTGTTCCTTTGTATAAACAAAATCTAAATACACAGTATCATTTTTGCCAATAAAGTCTTTAATAAGTGAAAAAAAACCTTTTGGCTGCATAGCTTTAAAAGAAGGGGACTTTGGTGTTAAAACATGTTCACGGCTACTATGCATAGAACCATAACCGAAAGTATTATTTAAATTAACACTATTTTTTGTAACTTTTCCAACAGATAAAGACATAGAATTTCCTAACATTGTAATACTATAATATTAAGCTAAAACATTATTTTTTTTGCGTAATATGTTTAATATGTAACAAAAATTAACAAAAAAAAGCGAGACTACGTCTCGCAGGCATTATATTACACTACATTATTATTTAATAACGTCTCTTGATTCTTTAAGTCCTTTCAAAAAGGCTGAACTTTTTGATTGGATTTCAACAGTCAAATCTTTTATTAAATTAACTAACGTATCTTTTTTCATTACTTCATAAGCTTCTCTAGCGACATCTCCTTTAATATTTGCTTGAATTATTGCACTTTTAGTTTCTTTTAATTGTGTTTTTGCAAAATCCATGCGTTTGAGCAAAGACTGCACTTCCGGAGACCGAGAAATTGCATCTTTTCGAAGATTAGAAGCAATTTTTAACATATCCTTTTCATGAGAATGTTTATAAGCATAATCCTTAATTGCAGTAATAAACTCTGCTTCGTCTTTAATAATATTTGCTGATTTCAGCAACTTAACTTTTGGCTCCAGCACTTCCAAATTTCCTTTAGCTAAAGTTTTTACAATATCAGCTTTTAGTCGTTGTGCAAATTCTTTTTTAGTCGGTCCATATTTTTCAGGGAATTTTGAATGCAAACCTAAAGCCTTATAAGTTTCAATTGCATCTTTATCTTTAACACTAATTTTTTCTGTTATATTTACTAACCCTGTCTTATCTAACATAGTTCTTACTTTAGCGAAACTCTTACGGGCAACTTCATGTGCTTCTCTCGCAAATTTTTGTTCATCAAGAATAAAGTCTTGCTTATTTTTTGTAAAAAACTTCATCGCTGAATTTAATACATTTATTGGACTTCCTTTAAAACTAACAGAAGATTTATTTGAACTAAAGGTGTCCATCTGATTTTCATTCAATTTTGATAAATAAGAAATGTTTTTGTTCAATTTTGTAGTGCGTCCTGTACTCATAGATTGTACAGATGATACATTTAATGCCATTTTTAATTCTTTCGTTATTACTAATTGCCAACAACAACAAAGCACGTGAAAAAATTTTTTGCTTGTTTTTTTAAGTATGTTACAAAAAATTAACATAAAAACTCAGCTTAAGCAATTTTTACAAATAAAATGTTTTTAAAATTATAAGGTTAGTTTATATTAAAATTTTAAGGAGTTTTTTATGTCTATGAATGTAGGTTTTAATCCGGCATATGCTGATGCCTTGAATGCGTACACTCAAACGTATAATGCATACATGTATCAACAACAGCTGAAACAACAAGCAAACAACGCTCAAGTACAAAATCCACAATACACACAATACGGACCGGCTATGCAATATCCGCAAAATCAAATAAGATATCAACAACCATTCCAAGGTCAAGATACATACATAACAGGAAAAAAATCTAACGGAGTAAGTACAACCGCAGTTGTTGTAGGAACAGCAGCAGTTGCAGCTACCGTAATAGCAGCAAGAAGAGGTAAACTGACACCATTATGGAAATCAACAAAAAAATATTGTGGTAAGGCAATTGAAGCTGTAAAAAATTTGTTCACTAAAAAAGGCGCAAAAACAAATTTACTGAAAAACAGCTCAAGTGCTACTGATTTAATACCAACTAGAGAAACAGAAACAGCTTGGCTCAAAAGGTTTCAATATAATAAATCTGATGTCATTAATGCTGATTTTACAATGAATACATAAACGCAATACAAAAATGATGTTTAACAGATAATAAGGAAATAACATGAAAATACCAAACATTATAAAATGCATGAATAAGGCAAATCTACCTGAGGAAGCCTTAGTTATAATCGGGCCAATAAAAAGGAAATTCGTAAAACCAACGGCAGAAGAATCAAAAAAATTACTGGACAAATTATGCGAACACGATATGACAAGATTTCAGAGCTCGTTAGATAAAACAGCGAAGAAAACTTCGGCTAGTAAAACCTTTAAAGGTTAGTTTTTACATCAGGAAAGCACCTCTTACTAAAGTAGGAGGTGCTTTTTTATACAAATAAATTTTTTTAATTAAATTTCAGATGCCATATCTTTTGCTTTATTTAAATATTTCAATGCAATTTCTTTGTTATACTTCGCAGTATCTAAATAAGTTTTAGCTAAATCAATTTTAAATTTATCACCACTTAAAAGTATTTTCATATAAGCAGCAAGAGCTTTATCATATTTCTTCGTTGCCGATTTATAATCAATTTTCTGCAATTTGTAATTTTTTAATATTTTGCAATTCAATACTCTTTTTTCTTCATCGATAAATGGTTGAATTACTTTTGTCAAATATTCAAATTTTGACTTAATTTTTGGGAATTTAAATTCCTGAATTAATTTTCCTGCAAGTCTTTTTAAATCAGAAATATCTGTAGAACTAATAAGTTTATTATTTTTTTTCTTCGTTACTTCAACTAAATCATCAAAATGTTTTTTAACAAAATTATTGACATTAGTAAACTTTTTCTTGGTAATTGGAAAAGATCCACTAATTCTTTTTTTATTTTTTTTAATCAATTTAAAATCAAAGAAATCAATAAAATTTTTAGCTAAAGTTTTTGAATTTTTAAAATTGGAAACATCCTGTATCTTTGATGAGTTAAGCGCATCCGCTAAAACATTTACAGCTAATCGCTTAACACCTGAAACAGATGTCATTTTTTGTTTTATAGGCAATTTTTTAGCCTTAACTAAAGCCTTAGATGCAATACGATTTATCATTCTTCACACAAATTCTATGTACGTATATAAAACAAATAAAATATATTTTTTGCGCAAACATAATCAAATTTAACAAAAAAAATCTAATTTTTCATATTTGGTGCCTTTTTTAGAGGGTTTATATATTTTAACATTTTTTTTGTTTAAAAATATGCAAATCATTTGAAATCAAAAAAAACAATTTATTAGTGAAAACATATTCCTTTGTTTTCCTATTACTTTTAACACTCTCCAAATATCCTTTTTTTATCAAAGCACTTAAAACTCTATTTGCACTCGAACGATTGCAACCAGCTAAGACTGCAATTTTTGATTGCGATGGGAAAATTTTTGGATAATACACACTAATCAAAAGTAATATCATTCTTTCCAAAGATTTTAAATCTGAAAATTTTTCTAAACTTCTTGCAATAGCTGATGTTAATTCAAATTGTGTAATTGATGATTCAAACATAATATTTTACAAACCAAATGTATTTTAAATGCAGGGCATAAATAGCTCGAAAATGCTTCGCCCTGCTAAAGCATTCACATAAACCTAAATTTTAGAAAACCAACCAGCAACTTTGCCAGCATCTGCTAAAACTGAAGCTAGCTTAGATAAATTTGCAAGATTTACAGAATTAGAATTATTATTTGTATTCACGTACTGTCCATACATGTTTGCTGAGGAATTAGCTAACCCTGTTGCGCTTAATGCATTATTTGTAATTTGGTTTTGCAAGTTATTCATAAAATTCAAATAATTATATCGATTTTCAAGTTGCTCGTTTACAAGATCACTTTGCTTTGCCGCTAACTCCTGAGATAAGGTAGCTACGGCGTCCTTTCTTTTATTTTCAACAGCATCAAGATTTTGCAAATACACACTATTATCGAGATTACCAAAGCGTTTAGCAGCATCATTTCTTGTTTCTGCTAGCATCGGAGTATAAACGTCATTTAACTGTTTTAAGGCAACTTGTTTGTATGCATCAACTTCTTTACTTAAGGTTTCTAAATTTTCTTGCGAAAAAACATTTAATGATGGCAATCCGTTAGCTAGTGCACTTTGCGCATAGTTATACACACTTTGCATTTCAGGATTCATATTATAGCTTACATTACCTTTATTATAGGTAGCAGTTGGTCCACCTGAAATACTAAATGTACCTGACTGAGAAGAATTTGATTTTGATGTTTTACTCATATATTTCCTTTCTATTAACACCACACAACTTGCCTCAACATCCTAATTATAACATTATGCTAAACAGCAAAAAACCCCAATACTACGCATATATCGGGGTTTTTGTTACAATATTTTACAGTTATTTTATCTAATAGTTCTACTTAATACAAATAATCCACCGTTCCAAACTCTTCTGCAATTCCGCCTTCCTTTGGCACCTCATCATCAAGATGTTTTAACGACACAGTCAACAAATCACCTTTTTTAACAGCCAAGTCCTTTCCTTTTTCAGCATATACCAAAGGCGTGCTTTTATAAATACTTATACCTGCAGATTGGAGTCTTGTTTTATCATCAAATGGTTTTACAGCCCCCTTAATTGCAGCTACGCCTTGAGAAAAAAACGGCACTCCTAATGCGTAACCAGCCACAGATGTTGCTGTCGATATACCAATATTTTTAAAATCAGTTTTAGCATAGTTCTTTATCTTAACTTCAACCGTTCCTCCTTGAGCTGGCAAATACACACCTTCCTCTACTGAATAAGAAACCAACTCTCCCTCCAACCTAGCTGAGCGCTTACCTCTTTTTGCCGGAATAAGGTCATTAACTCTAATTTTTATAAATGTATCTTTTTCTACCACATTACTAGAACCACCAACTTCTTGTGCCGGTATAAGTACTAGAATAATACTGTCTAAACGAGTTTTCATAGAAATCTCTTCTTGTGCAATCCCAAAAACTTTATGTGTTTTTGCCTCGGCAATATTTAATACACAAGATAACACAATAAATAAGATTAAAAATCTAAAAAATATTTGCTTTTTCAACATCATAGACCTCATTAAAATAAACTCTAAGGCAGTATAACACACTTAAGTTGATCAATTCAAGCAAACGAATAAGCTAAAAACTTGAACTCTTTTCGTATATGTAGTATTATTTTAATAAATATATATATATTATGGAGTTTATAAATTAATGTTCGAACGTTTTACAGAAAAAGCAATAAAAGTTATTATGCTGGCACAAGAAGAAGCTCGCCGTTTAGGTCATAACTTTGTCGGCACGGAACAAGTTTTCCTCGGACTCATAGGTGAAGGGACGGGAGTTGCCGCAAAAACTCTTAAAACAATGGGGGTGACTTTAAAAGAAGCCAGAGAAGAAGTTGAAAAGATTATTGGAAGAGGCTCAGGTTTTGTTGCCGTTGAAATTCCATTTACCCCAAGAGCAAAAAGAGTTTTAGAACTATCTTGGGATGAAGCAAGACAACTTGGTCATAATTACATAGGAACAGAACACCTTTTACTTGGGCTAATTAGAGAAGGTGAAGGTGTTGCAGCAAGGGTTCTTGAAAATCTTGGCGTTGACTTAAATAAAGTTAGAAG
>JAZTXF010000116.1:0-22730 GCA_045636305.1 Candidatus Gastranaerophilaceae bacterium
AAAATAGGCATTTTGGGGTTCCAAATTTTATCAGTGGTATTTGTTTTAATTGTTACCAAAACATCATTGGCGAAAGAAGCTACAGCTACATTTTCTTTGTTTTTAATACCGAATCTGTTTTCTGTTTTTAAAATTTTACCACCTACAATATAAGTGTTATCTGCAGAAACATTTTCTTGTGCAGATGTGCCAAATAGTGTCGGATGAGCATAATATTCGACATTTTGTTCGTCTGCGGCTATTGCAGTTGTAGCTAATAAGCAAGCAGCACCAACAGAAGTTAGTAACTTTTTCATACAATTTTTTCCTTTCATATTCTACTCTTAAATAATAACTCGACGCCTAATTATCACATATTTTTTGATATCGGTCAAGAAAATTAGTAAAATAAAGGAGTATTTCGGGGTAAAAAGTATTAATTTTTCTTATTCAACAGTGCCTGAATATTGGGCGGTAAATTTGTATTTTTTATTGTTTGAATATTTGTTGGTTCTTTAGGGTATTTATCTGCATATATTCTTTCGTCTTGCAGTTCCTCCATGGCTTTCATAACACCAAGTTTTCCTGCTTCTTTTTGTAATTTTGCGAAATATGATTGAACGGCAAACATTACTCCTGTTGTAAATACACCCCAACTAATACCTGCAGCTGTTAATACCTTTTTCAAGTTAGGAGTCATAAAGATAGTTTTAAGTGCATCAGTATCTTGTATGAATTTGCTGAATTTTTCTGGATTATCTACGGCAACATTAATAACTTTTTCAATTGCCTGGCTTATTTCTTCAGCCGGAATATTTTTTACTATTCGTTCAAAGGAATTTAATCCTTTTATCCATGTTTTTTTATTTTTATTTAGAGCTTTTAGTGCAGCTTCTGCAGCATTTGTATCTTGAGGTGTTATTTTTATTTTGGATGTTAATTTGTCTATAAATGAAAGGCTTTCTTCGGGGATGAGCTTAAGTCCTTCTGCTAAACTTGCATTGTTAGTGTGTTTTGTTATTTTATCTAATAATTTTAATACCAAATCTTCTTCGGCTTTTGAGCATGCGTTTTTGCTTAATAACTCTTGTAGTCCTTTTTTGTCATTTGTTAATAATTTAACTGTTAATTCTTTGGCATCAAGTCCGGTTGCTATTTTGTCGAGCAATGAGTTTAAAGTTTTTGTGTCAGTCTCTTTGAGCGTATCTGCAATTGCTTTACTTGTATTTGTTGATATTGTTTGTAGCATGGGTAAATTTGTTTTAATTATTTTATTTACAAATTTTGTAATTTCGGTTTTGTTTTCAGAATTTGCATTTTTAATCATATCTATTATAAAGTTTAAACCGATTTTATTCTCATTTGATGAGCTGTATTTTGTCATATAATCAGGAATTTGATGAACTTTCTTTTCTATATTTTGTGCAACTTCACCTAAATATTTTTTGAAAAATTTAGATTTCGCGATGAATGAAACTTTAGATATGCCATTTAACACCGTTGTTGCAACAGCAGTGCCTTTGCCTGCCGCTATAGCGCCAAATAAGGCTATAAATGGAGCAACTGTTGCAAAGTATCCAGCGGTAATTGTTGCTTGAGTAGCGATTTCTGTTGCGGCTTCCATGTTTTCTGAGTATTCTTGGGATTTGTCGTCTATTTTTTCAAATGTGTTGAACAATTTTCTTTGTAAGTTTTTCCCTTCACGGAGTTGTTCGTCTGTAACCTCAAGTTTTACCAGTTCTTCTCTAAGTGCTTTATCTTGTTTTAATTCACCTTTTTTGTAGTTCATATATTCTCTATGGTGTTTGAATGCACGAGGTAAGAATGTCATATATTCTTTGAACTTTTGAGATAAGCTTTTTTCTTCTGCTGTGACATCTTTAACTTGATTCATTTCTTCTTCAGAATAATAAATAAATTCTTGAGGGTTTTTTCTTAGTTCTTCTTTTGCGTTGTATCGTCCGGCTCTTGCTGCGCTTTTTTGCAATTTCAATGCAAGAATAATACCAACAACAGATGTTACTGCACCTGTTGCGATTGCCATAACTTTATTACGTCCAAATTTTGTGGTCATTCCTTTTGCTATCCATTTTTTAACGGTTTGCAGCAGTTCGGAACGCCCGCCTTTTTGTTCTATTGCGTCTGCTAGAACAGATTGAAATTTAGCTTTCAATGCCTTAAATTCAGGCGTGTTTGGGGTTGCTTTTTCAAGTTGTTGGCATAGCTCGGCTGCTTCTTTATTGCCCAGTTTGCCAACAATGCCTTTTGCAATTTTGCTGCCTAGTCCAAGTTTGTTTAGAACCCAGCTTACGGAACCGCCAAGAATAGGCCCGCCAAGAAGTGAGCTTCCTAAAATAACAGTAGCAGCGGTTTCCATGTTTTCGGAATATTCTTCTGCTCTGTTGTTAATTTTTTTAGTAATTCTTTGAATAACTTCCTTATCAGCTTTTGCTTCTTTCAGTTCTTCCGGAGTTAATTCTCTTTTTATTCTAGGGTCTCGCTTAGCGTTCTCTTTTTTCCATTCATCATATTTTTTCTTATCTTTAAATAAGTTTTTTATGTTTTTAAAGCTGTCTATAAGCCCGTTTTTATCATTATTTTTGAATTTAGAAAGAAGAGATGTTTTTTCAGGTTTTTTATTTTTTAAATTTTCTTTTGCTTGGGCGATTTGTTCATCTGTGTAAATAACAAAGTTTTTTGGGTCGTCAAGTTTTTCACGAGCCTGATAACGTGCAATTCTCGAACTTCCTACTTGTAATTTTGTGGCTCCTAAAACTGTTGCCAAGTACGTCGCAGTACTAGCAAAAATAGTGGAAGCAACAAAAAATATACCCAGTTTTTTTTGCTTTTTTAATAATTTATTGGCTTGTTCTTTGAGTGGTTCAATGAATTGTTTCAATTCATTTGGGATTATAATCTTTTTTTCTTTTCCAAATGGTTCTAATATGCTTCTAGCACTGCAGATATGTGGATTTGTTTTGCTGATTTGTTTTAATTGTTCTGGGGTTATTTTTTCACGAAGCGCTATAAGTTCGTTTTGTATTTTTTTAATTTTAGGGCTAATAAGTTTAAAACTCAAGAATCCACCACATAATAATCCAGTAAGCATAGATATACTACTTACAGATTGGGTAATTGTTTCAACATCTTCTGAAACATCTTCAGAATGTTCGTCCATTATTGTAATAGTGTCAATAATGGTGTCTGCAAGTTTTTGTTTTTGCTTTAATTCTTCCGGCGATAAAGGCTTTTGTTCGTATAGTTTTTGGCGTTTGGCTTCGTTATCGTTTTCCGCCTTTTCCCATTTTTGAAAATTACCTTTATTTCTCTTTATATCAAATAGTACACTAAGAAAACTCATATCAAACCTTTCCTTTTATTATATATATAAAAGCGTAAAGTTTGATAAAATTGCTATTTTAAATGAAGTTCATTAAGTAGTTGTTTAAGCATTTCAATTATTCCTGTATTTTGAATTAGTTGAATCATGGGTACCAATGTTAAAGCTAAAAGAATTATTATTACTAGTACTCCTATTAGTCGTAGTTTATATGGATTATTTGTTATAGTTAAATAAGGTTCATTCCCAGCTAAAAATGCATTTATTTGGGCTGCGTAATTTACATCAATTGGTAGCTTTATTAGTTCTGCTGATTGTCTTTCAAGTCGTATTTTATTATTATGAATAGTTACTCTTGTTATCTCATCCAGCGAAATTTGAGTTTTTAGTTTGTACGCATTTTTAAATAATGCTTTTTCTGTTATCGAGAAAGTATTTGTATCTCTGTTAAATATGTATTGTTTTTTTCGTTCGTATGTAAGTAAATAACCCAATGCTGCGAATGGAAGTATATATGGAAATATAAAAAAAATAGTAAGTAGTAACCATATCAATGAAAAATTGATAGGAATTGTTTTTTGTCCATTATTAGATATTTTCATTTTTAAATTGTGCTCCATTATTTTTATTCTATTGTAATCTTAAAATTTGAGTTCTTAAATATGAATAAATACAGGAAAAGAATAGTAAAAAATATTGTTAATAGTCTTACTTTAAAAGGACTGTGTTTTATAATTAATTTTGATTCATTTCCAGCCAAAAAAGTATTTATTTTATTTAAATATTTTAATTCAAGTTTTAGAGATATTAATTTTCCTGATTTTGTTTTGAGTTCTAGCTTTTCATATTTACTGCATTCCCCGTCAATTATTTCGTTGTCTGTGTATGTGTTAGTAACAGCTTATATTATTAATAACCATTTAAATGTATGAATTTAAAAATTAAGCTGTGTTTTAAAATAATTTATGTAAAGAGTGGAGTAGAAAATGGATAATAATTTTACTTTTTTAAAAAATATAGATAAGAATTTGTTTGATATAATTTCTGATGCTGAAAAACTTTATAAAGATGAGTATTTTGAACAATGCATTGGACAGGCCAGACGTTTTGCAGAGAGTGTTTGTAAAAATACCTTGGGAGAAAATTATGCGGGCACTTTTGATGAAATGTTAGCTACATTGAAAGATAAATCAAAAGGTTCAGAGCAAGAAAAAGAATTTATTGATGATTTGTATTTTTTGAAGCAACAGGGTAATTTGTCATTGCATTCTACAAAGGTGAAACAAGATGGATTGGTTGCTTTAGAATGTCTTAAACGAGCATTTGAAGTAGCTTTAAACTATTCTGTTTATGTGAAACATCAACCTAAAAATCTTTTAAAATTACATTATGATGTGGAGTTGTTGGTTACAGGTAAAAAAAATAAATCATTGGCAGAACAATATTCTGAAAAAAAACATAAACTAACTGTGTTCAATGAAACTAAAAAATCTTTTTTGCCCAAAAAAAAGGAATCAAAAAAGAAAAAAAGTTCTAAAGAAAAGGTTAAAAATAAACTTAAAAAAAATACTAAGAACAAAAAAACAGAAGGCTTGTCTTTAGCTAATAAATTTTTGTTGATTATGTTTTTCATTTCTTTAATTATTATTGGTTTTTTGCTGGTTTTGAATTATATTCATACCATTTAATTAAACCAAATTGGTTGTTATAGAAGAAAATAAATTTTCCTCTCTTGAATAGCCTTACTTGACAATGAAATTATTCTTTTACTGGTTTAGTATGAAACGGTATAAAAATAAGGAGATTGACATGAAAAATTTTATTGTAAAGTTTGGAGGTTTTATTGTAGATATAATGGCAATCCTGACTCTTATTGGATTGATTGTTTCTACAGTAATGATGGTAGGTTCTCAAGGACTTTGGGCAGGTCTTGGTGTTTTATGGGCAGGGCTTGTGAGCTTTGTTTTTGTGTTCTTTTTAATTTATCTTGTTATGTCCATTAATGATAAGTTATCAGATATTATGGTTGACAATAGTAATAACTACTAAAGTAAAAAAATAAAAAGAGACATCAAGCTGATGTCTCTTTTTTATGGTGGGCGGTACTGGGATCGAACCAGCGACCTCCACAATGTCAATGTGACGCGCTACCAACTGCGCCAACCGCCCAAATTAAACTATTACTCCTTCTGAAACAAAACTTATCAAGGTCAAGTCTGTTCATTCAGGAGGGACGCGCTACCCCTCTCGCAAACGTGACATTTAGTCACTTTTGCTCGGCAGAGTGCCAACCGCCCATAACTCAATACTATCACAAAAAAAAATAATAAAAACTATTTTTTTCTTATGCTGAATTTACAACCACAATAATCTTGTCTGTAAAAATTAAATTCTTTTGCAATTTCATTTGTTTTTAAGAACCCGTTTTGCTTTTTAAAGTCGTATCCCAAATATTTTATTCCTGTTGCTGTTTCAGCTTTTTTAGCTGTTTCTTGTATTTGTGCAAATCTTTTATGTGGACTGACGGATAATGTTGTTGTGAAATAATTAGCATTTATATTTTTTGCAAATTCAGCTGTTTTTTGTAGTCTAAGTTCAAAACATTTTTGACATCTTGAACCTTTTTCAGGTTCTGTTTCAAAACCTTTTATAGCTTTATAATATACTTCTGTATCATCTTCTAATATTTTGTAATTTACTTTTTTTGTTTCACAAAACCTTATCAGTTCAGCTTTTCGTCTTTCGTATTCTTCGTTAGGATAAATATTTGGATTATAAAATAACACAATAATTTCATAATTCAATTCATTTAAGAGTGTATACGGGTGCCCAAGGCAAACGGCGCAACAAGCGTGGAGTACAATTTTTTCTTTTGTCATTAGCGTTTTCTAGCCCCTGCTTCAATAAGCATAAGTTCAAGTTTGTCGTAAGGGGTTACTCCCGGAAGTTGCTTCATCCCGATTTGAAGAACCGGGGTAGCATTAAGGTTGTTCTTTAATGCAAAGTCTATTTCGTTTTTAAGTTGTTTTTCTGTTTCTTGAGAGGTTGCATCTTTTTCCAGTTGAGTGGTATCAATGCCTATGTTTTTCGCATATTTAAGTAAAAGTTCTTTTGATTTTGGTTTTTTTTCATAAAGCATGTTACTCATTTCCCAATATTTATTTTGTTTTCCTGCGGCAATTGCGTATTTAGCCATAGTACAAGAACCGGGATGCATTTGATATTGCATTGTTGTGTTGCAGGCTTTGTCTAAAGGAAAGTTTTTATGGATAAATTTAACGTTTTTGAGCTCGTGAGCCGCTTTGTGTACTGTTATGTTGAACATTGTGCAGGCAGGACATTGAAAGTCTGAATATATGTACACAACAAGTTTTGCGTCTTTATCTCCGAGTATATTTCCTTTGACTTTGTATGGGTTTGTTTTTGTTCTTCTTAATTTTTCAAATTCGCTTATTTTTTTCATATGCGGCGCAAAAATAAAGCTGGTGCTTGTGTAATATAATGCGCTAATTCCTACTATACATACAGCTACAAATGCGATTAAATATTTTTTAATTTTTATGGCTGAGTAAAAATCTTTTATGCAATCTGCAAATAAGTCGTCAATTCGTTTTGATTTATATCCCGCAATAATTGCTATTACCAAATTTAGGATATAAGTAAAAAAGCATAAAATGCATATTTTGTTTATTTCGAAAATTGAAATAAAAGCAAGTGTCATAGAAATAAAAAACGCGATTAACCCTAAAGTAAAAATGTATGAAGTTTGGTTTTTGAAGACTTCAAGAAATTGCAACAATTTTATTTCTTTAAGTTTATCCGCGTATGTTAAAATTAAAAATATTGAGTAAAGAATTAATCCCCATACTGCTAGAGGTATGCCTAAAAATACAGCGTGTGCGGTTCTTGCAACACCATCACAATCCACAAAATTATTAATAGAGCAAAAACTGTTTAGTGCATATGGGTTGTAATTTGTCTCATAAAAAATAACAGTAAGTTTTATTGATGTTATAAAACCTATAATTGCCACTATCGTGAGTAAAATACGCTTATATCTTTCCATGATAACCTCATTATATTTATAATATTTTATTTTTATACCATAGTTTTGTAAAAGAGGCTATATGCTATTAAGGAATACTATATTATCTTTTTACAATTATGGTGTATAATTATTCTATGAACAAAATAGATTTATTAAAAAACCGAGTAATTGTTTCTTGTCAGGCAATGCCTAGTGAGCCCTTGTATCAAGAGCATTGTATGAGAGCAATGATTCAGTCTGTATTAAAAGGGAAACCCGCGGGTCTAAGAGTTGCAGGAGTTAGAGATGTAAAGCTGGCAAAAGAATTGACAGACTTGCCTGTTATTGGAATTACAAAACCAAATGTAATTCCGCCTAATTTCAAAGAAATTGTTTATATAACACCGACAATTGCTGATGTTGCTTCTTTGGTTCAGGCGGGGGCTGACATTATTGCTTTTGATGCGACTTCAAGAATTAGACCTAACGGGGACACATTAAAAAATATTATTAAATTTATAAAAATGAATAAAAAAATAGCAATGGCGGATGTTTCTACGTTTGAAGAAGGTTTAAATGCCAGAGCTTTAGGGGCGGATATTATTTCTACCACTCTTTCAGGTTACACAACACAATCAGAGCCGGCAGGTTCTGAGCCTGATTTTGAATTATTGGAAAAATTAGTCGGAACAGTTCATTGCCCTGTGGTTTTAGAGGGTAGAATTTGGACAAAAGAACAAGTTAAAAAAGCATTTGAGTTGGGTGCTTATTCGGTAGTTATCGGCTCAGCTATAACTCGTCCTCAGTTGATTACAAAGATGTTTGTAAATTGGAATAAAGATTAATTATATAGGGGTGATAAAATGAAAGCTTTGGGGATAGATATAGGCGGAACAAAAATTTATGCTGCAGTAGTTGACGAGAAAGGTGTCATTATTTCTGATATTGAAAAATATTCAACACCAAAATCCAGACAAGAAATAGAATTTACTTTAAAAAAAGTTATTAATAAATATGAAACAGATATTGATGTTATCGGCATATCGACAGCTGGAGCAGTTGATAATTGTAATACCAAAGTCTTGGGTTCTACGGGAAACCTTTGTTCTGATTATCCGCAAATTAATTTTATGTCGCTTTCAAGTAAAAAAGTAGTCTTGGAAAATGATGCAAATTGTGCAGCTTGGGCTGAGTATAAATTAGGTGCGGCAAAAGAATGTGAGAATGTTGTTGTTTTGACTTTAGGAACAGGTGTTGGCGGTGGCATAATTGTTAATGGAAAATTGTTAAAGGGGAAAAATGGTGCCGCAGGTGAAATGCATTTTAAAATGAATAGAGAAAATAAACGCAAATGTACTTGTGGAGCTTATGACTGTTTTGAAATATATGCTTCCGGTAATGGGTTAAAAATAACGGCTCAAGAAATTTCAAAAAATCCGGATGTTACTACCTATGACGTTGTTGCAGGTGTAAAAAATAATGATGAGCTTTGTATTAACATTTTAAATGTTTGGCAAGATGATATAATTAACGGGATTGTTGGGTTGGCTAATATTTTTGACCCTGATTGTGTTGTTTTGTCCGGCTCTATGGCGCAGTTCGTTGACTACGATAAAATAACAAACGACGTTAATAAAAAAATCGTCACTACCCCGACGAGGGTTATTCCTGCCGTATTTGAGAATAATGCAGGGCTTGTAGGTGCTGCGGTTTTGGCATTAGAAAAAATATAATAGTAAAATTGAATATCTTTGTAGTAAAATAAAGGCATATAATATTAGAAGGACAGAGGTTTTATTATGCCAAAATATTTGACTACGGATGAAATTAGAGAAAAGTACATCAACTTTTTTGAAAATCAGCACAAACATACAAGAGTAGAAAGCTCTTCACTTGTTCCTGATAACCCGACGGTATTGTTAACCACTGCGGGCATGTTGCAGTTTTTGCCTTTATTTTTGGGTTTAGAACAACCAAGTTTTGATCCGGCAAGAGCTACATCTTGTCAAAAATGTGCGAGAGCGGGTGGTAAAGATTCAGATATTGAAAATGTAGGCAGGACACCTCGCCACCACACGTTTTTTGAGATGCTTGGTAATTTTTCATTCGGAGATTATTATAAAAATGAAGTTATCCCTTGGGCGTGGGATTTTGTTACAAATCATTTGGGATTAGAAAAAGAACGTCTTTGGGTAACAATTTTTGAAACAGATGACGAGGCATTTGAAATTTGGACAACCAAAACGGATATAAAACCTGAAAGAATATTAAGAAAAGGTAAAAAGGACAATTTTTGGGGGCCTCCTGGAGCAACGGGGTCTTGTGGACCTTGTTCTGAAATACATTATGATTTAGGCGAAGATTTGAAATGTTGCGATAATTGCGGTATTGATACTTGCGAATGTGACAGATGGGTTGAAATTTGGAACTTGGTATTTACTGAGTTGTTCCAAGATGAAGAAGGAAACCAATCTCCGCTTGAAAAGAAAAATGTTGATACAGGTATGGGGCTTGAACGTATTTCTATGGTTGTTCAAGGAAAAACATCTACCTTTGAAACAGATTTATTACAAAAAATATTAAATAAAGCATCGGAAATTACGGGAGTTGCTTATAAAAATAGTGATAAGACCGATATTTCGTTAAGAATAATCACAGACCACGCTCGTTGTGTAAGCTTTTTGATAGCAGATGGTGTCACTCCGGGTAATGAAGGCAGAAGCTATGTTTTAAGAATGATTTTAAGACGAGCTTTAAGACATGGAAAAATTTTGGGTGTGGATGTTGATTTCCTCCATAAAATTGTACCTACGGTTGTGGAATGTTATGGCAAGACTTATCCTGAATTAGTTGAAAAACAACAAAAAATAATTGATGTTATTACTAAAGAAGAGAATCAATTTAAACAAACTTTGGACAGAGGTCAAAAACTTTTAGATGAAGTTATCCAAAAAGCGTTAAATTCAGATAAAGTTATTAATGGGGCTGATTCTTTTAAATTGTATGATACTTTTGGTTTTCCTCTTGAATTGACTGTGGAAATTGCAGAAGAATCAGGTGTGAAAGTTGACGTTGATGCTTTCAAAAAAGAAATGGAAATTCAAAGAGAAAGAGCGAAAGCATCAGTTCAAAAAATTGTTCTTACTGATGAATTAGTATATGCAAACATTGAAAAGGATAAAGGGTCCACGGATTTTATTGGCTATGAAAAAGCTTCTTGTGATGATGCTAAAGTTGTAGCCATGGTTAAGGATGGCGTTGTTGTTGATACGGCAGATTCCAGTGATGAAATTGTAGATATTATTCTTGATAAAACTCCGTTTTATGCGGAATCAGGCGGACAAATCGGCGATACGGGGTGTATTTGCGCAAAAGGATTTGATGCAGAAGTTGTAAATACATTTAAAGTTAATAAATTGTTTGTACAACGTGTAAAAATTATTGATGGTACTGTTTCAGTAAATGATGTTGTTACGGCAAAAATAGATGAACAAAAAAGACAAGAAGTGCGTGTTCATCACTCACTGGCCCACTTGTTACAAGCGGCACTGATAAAAGTATTGGGCGATGAGGTTCATCAAGCAGGCTCTCAAGTGGATGAAAATCGTACAAGATTTGACTTTTCATTCCCAAGAGCGATGACAAAAGATGAGATTCGTAAAGTTGAAGATATTATTAATGGTTGGATTGCAGAGAGATTAGAGCAAAAAACACAAGTTATGGATATCAATGAAGCAAAAAGTCAAGGAGCAACAGCACTTTTCGGTGAAAAATATGATGAGAAGGTTAGGGTTGTTTCTATCGGAAATATATCTAAAGAGCTTTGCGGCGGTACTCATATTGATAATACTTCTGAGTTACGAGTTGCAAAAATTGTTTCAGAAAGCGCTATATCTGCGGGCTCAAGACGTATAGAGGCTGTTTGTTCGAATTCTGCGATTAAGCTTTTAAATGAAAAGGCTGATGAAATTGATTCTATTTCACAAGCATTGAAAACGCCAATGGCAGAGCTTTTTGCAAGAATTGATAAAATTGTTTCTGATAACAAAGAGTTGCAAAACGAAGTTGCTAATTTGAAAAATGAAGTTGCAAGATACAAATTTGGTTCATTCTTGTCAAAAGCAAAAGATATTGAAGGCGGAAAATTGTTGGTTTCCAAAGTTGAGGCATTTGAACCACAGGTCTTGAAATCGGCAGTAGATGCTTTGGTTGATAAAATTGGTGAGTCAATTGTAGTTTTCGTTTCTCAAAAAATCGATAATACAGGTATGATTATGGTTAAAGTTTCAGATAGTTTCGTCAAAAAAGGTGTAAATGCAGGCAAAATCGTTTCTGATATCGCCAAACAATGTGGCGGAAATGGTGGCGGAAAACCTAACTTTGCTCAGGGCGGAGCTAAAGATTTAACTAATATAACTTCGATTTTGGAAGAGATAGAAAAACAATTTGTATAATTTTTCAAAATATACTTAAAAAGCCCCATTTGGGGCTTTTTTTATTATTAGAGTTTTTTTAGAGAATTATTTTGAATAACAGAGAAATATATTCAGGATTGACCTTTTAAGGAAAAACTGTTATCTTAATAATGGAGTTTAGTATGAAAAAATGCGCATTTTCTTATGTTGAATTAATTTTTGCAATGATATTCATAGTTGTTATGATGGTCATAACATTGCCATTTTTGTCTCAACGGGTTAAAAAAAACATAGATGTTTTCGGCGAGTACAGATGTTGGGTTCAAGCCACTGGTGAGTTTGATGAAAATGGCGCGCCTTTAACAGCTTTTTATGAACAATCCCGATATAACATGGATACTTTGTCAGAGCCTGTTCGGGTTGATCAGTGTGTTTTTAATAGTCCAATCGGTGCGACTAATTTTAAGATAACACTTGTAGGCGGAGGTGGCGGAGGTATTGCTGCAAGCGGTGCTGAATATAAGGAAAACATATTAAACACTAGCGACGTGAAAGATCTGAAAGATCTTGATGAGGATTCTGTAGAAAAAAAATTTAAATTGAAAAAATCTGTTAGGGGGGATTTTGTAAAAGAAGTAGGAGATATTCAATATGTCGTGACGCAGTATGAAGAACAAGAAATAATGCCCGCCATCAATGTTGCTGTTGGGCAAGGTGGCGGAGCCGGAGATGTTTCTTATTTTGATGTACCCATTGCATCTATGCCTTTTAATGCTGATGGTGTTTTGACTATGTCTCTTTCAAACAGTCCTAGAGCAGGAAATGATAGTGTAGGGTTAGCTAGTCCTGTTACAGATACTCTCGGTAATTGTTCTTATTTGACTTTAAACGTAAATGCGCCTGTAGCAAACCTTCCTGCTAATATTTGTAGTGGAAATGTTTGTACGGCTGTTGGTGGGGCTTTAGCGGTTTCAGATAGCAAACAAACGTTTAATTTTGAGGATAAGGCAAATTATTCTGTTTTAATAGCAGGGGACGGAAAGTTTGATGTGAGAGTTTCTTCTGCAGGTGGTCGCGCTGGTACAGGTGAAGAGTGTCAGTTTGGTCAAAATTTTAATATTAATTGCTTAAATTCGCAAAGAAGTGAATTGGGAATTGGTGTAGGTGCAGCGGGGACGACTTCTTTAGCTCAGTTAAATAATGCTATCGCACGAAGATACGTCCGTGTAAGATTGTTAAATGATGGAAGTTATATGAATCAAAATAATGATATATTTTTAGACGAAAATAAGCAAAGGCTTAACAGTGTTCCATATGGTACTGATATTATTAACCTTGCACCAGCTGGAAAGGGTGTTTCCGGTGGTGGGGCTATATTTATAGAGTGGTAAGGTGTTTTGATGACAAATAAAAAAAAAGATTATAAATTAGCATTTTCGATGGTTGAGTTAATAGTTTCTATTTCTATTATGACAGTTCTTGGACTGCTTTTGACCATGAGTATAACTAAAAAGACGCAAAAGCTTGTTAGCAGTGCAATTGGTGGAGAATTTGTTTGTTATAAAGATGTTAATAACAAACTTCACCAAAAAACAACATTACGTTTTTTGGGTGGGAAGGTACAAGAGGAAGATAAAGAAGCAAGCGTTTGTAAGTTTGATTTTCCTGAAAGTGCAAGAGATACTACTATATATTTAGTCGGCGGCGGCGGCGGTGGAGGCGGATTGCCTAATGAAGTTTTTCATACCAACGGAGATAGTGATAATATTCAAAGAATTTGTAAGGTTTATAATGAGAAGGGACGTGAAGTTCCACAAAGAGTAATACAAGATGACTCAGCAGATACTCAAATTATCCCATATAGTTGTGAAAATGTTCCACATTATCATAAAAGCCATCTTCCATCGTGTGTTCGTAACGGTAATGAAGGTGCTGTAACAGGTTTCTATATATATAATGGACAATTAAAATATGCGTGTGATGAAAGTTGTGTTTGTGAAAATAATAATCTAAATAATGCTGGAGCTGCCGAATTTGACGAAGACAACTTATCTACTATAGTTAATGGGCTTTCTTCTTATATGGACAATGAATCTTATAAAACTGTTGTTTTGGATGATTTTGTTCTTAGGATACAAGATGGTGACGGAACAGAAAAAAACATCATACCAGATGTATCGGTAGGTGATAATTTTGCTTGTTTTAACGGTGTTGGACAAACAACTATTAATGGTGGAGATACAACTATATCAGCAACCAAAGGTATAGTAAATGTAAATAAGTCTGTTATGACCACAGATGCCTTTGGAGAAATTAATATAGAACCATTTAATCTTTTTTACAGTGTTAAATTATTAGAAGGCGGGACTTGCCGATTGCCTGTCGGAAAAGCAGGTAAAGCCGGAGCCACTCAAACAATTTCATCTCAAAATTTAGCAGGAAGAAAGTTGACAATTTCTGCTGATAAAATAGGCGATGGTGGTAAGGGGGGCGATTATCAAGCAGATATACAAAATATCAACCCTCAGAATATATATACAAGTGGTTCCAGAGGCGGAGATACTGTTTTTGAATTGGGCACAGTTACCAGAAAAGCTTCAGGTGGCGCAGGTGGTGTCATTGACTGGCAGACGGTTAATTTGAAGGCAAATGTTATTCAACAAAGAAAGTTTTATAAAGAAGATAGAGCCTGGGCACTAAACGTAAACAATAGGTATATGTGGGCAGATGATTTTCACTATGCTAGTTCTGAATTGAGCTCAAGTGAGTCTATGGCTCCAATATCTGCTTATGTTAGAGATAATGTGCTCACAGCTGTAGTAGATCAAGATGCCCTAAGCGCTCAACCTTCAAGATGTGAAAATGGATTTTGCTCTGATGTGAAATTACCAACGGATAAAGCCAGTTATGGTGCTGCAGGTGGGGCTACTGTAAGTATGTTGAAGTACGATCCGATTTATGCAATGCTTTTATATAAAGTGGATAGATACGGAAGGACTCCTGTAGTAGGTAGAAAATGGGATAATAATAATGTTTACTTTATTTATAAGTGGCCCGAATTGATAAAACCACAAAACCAAACAAATAACGGTTCAGGTGGTGCAATAATATTTAAATGGGGAGATTAATTTAAATGAATATATCAAAAAAAAGACCTGCAATGACATTGTTATCTATATTAGCCAGTATGCTTGTTATAATGATTATAATTGTTGCATCAACTCCGATTATAACCAAAAGACTTCAAACAATTACTACAGGTAAAGCTAAAGAAGGTGAGATAAATCTAAATAAATCAAGAGGTTATTTTATATGTTACAAAGATACAAATGGTGATTTAAAGTCTAGAAGAGTAGATCTTGCTCCCAATCAGATAGAGGGTGAGCCTCAAGAAGCCAATAATTGTAACTTTAACATTCCTGATGCTGATGAGTATAAAGTCACACTTATAGGTGGTGGCGGTGGTGGTAGTGCTGTCCGTGTTTCAGGAGTAGCTAAACAGCCATTAATTTTATATAGCAGTTCAATTGATTTTGGATTGAATGGGGCGGATTTTACATTGCCTGAGGCCTTATCGAGTTATAGAGGAACTATAAGTCAGACAATAGGGAATGCTAATTATGGTGTGATATTTTCCGGTGCAAAAGCTTATGATGGTGGCCCTTTGGGTGCTGTTTGTCGATATGACATTACCGGGAATGAGTCTAATATTACATTTGAAACATATTCAGGTACAAAGGCAGTTGGAACTAATGATAATGATGTTGTTGATTCTAAGGGGCAAAGTGGAATTGTAAAAGTTAACGGTAAAGATGTTGTTGCGGAAGCTTATGGCGGATTGGGTATGGTTAAAAACGAAAATAATATGTCTGTTGCGGCGTGTTTTGGTGAATCAGAAGGTTGTCAATCTAAATTAACGCAAGATGGGTATTACATATATATGCAAACTAATAATACAGACGGAAGCGGAATATGTTCATCAGGCGCAAGCTCTGTTGTTAGCGAAAAAAGGGGGTTTGTTGATAATAATAATATTCCTGTTAATGGAATATATTATCAACTGCAGAAAGACGGTGTAAGCATATCTCGTCCGGCATCCGGTGGTAAAGCAGGTCAAGTTGTTTCTAATAAATACACATTTATTTCAAATGGGACAGAATTAAATATTTCTGATAGCAATATCGCCAATATCGGAAATGGCGGTGCTGCTAATTCAGCCGGTGGTAAAACGACATTAAAATTGACTACTGCTACAGGAGATATATTTTTATCTGCCAGTGGTGGTGCTTTAGTAAGTCAAGTTGATGAAGACATTTATTCTGATGATAATGGTCAAATTTCAAAAACTATTGAAGCGATAGATGGTGAAGCTGTTAATTATGTTATACCTTCTGCTTTGAACATGCTAAACATTAACCCCGGAAATGGTGGTGCCAGTGGTGGGGGTGATTTAACAACGGATGACGCTATGCCATATGCTTGTATTAAAGATAACTGTAACCCTAGACTTAGATCAGATGATGTTAATTTTGAGAATACTACTGCTCCTCAAAGTGGCGAATCAGGTGCAATTATAATTGAATGGTAGGTTTTTATGAAAAAAAATAAAGCGTTAAATTTAGCAGAAATGATTTTTGCATTAGGCATTATAGGTGTAATTATTGCTGTTATGATGTCAAATGCAAAAAAACAATCTCCTGATATGTTCAAGGCAAAATTTAAAAAAACATATTCTCAAACAGAAAAAATTGTATCTACACTTATTAATGATGATAATATTTATCCTGCGGAAGAAGGTTTTAAATTTACAAATCCTGTAGAAACAGAATTTGGTGAAACTTTTGGGATGCCCAATAAGTATTCAAAGTTTAGAGATGCCTTTATGTATCAGATGAATGTTAAGGAAGAAAATATAGAATGCCAACTTTATGCTGGTAGTAGTTCTACTTGTTTTAAAAATGATTTAGGTGTTATTATAGGTATTCCTGATACTGATTTTGAAGAAAAAAATGTTATTACGCTAAATAATGTTGAAATAGGAATACAATCAAATGCTGAGGAAGAAGAAAATATTAACTTGCAAAAGTTGAATATAGGTGGAAAATATGTTCCTATAACGATTTATGTGAATACTGATGATGTTAATTCTCCTAAAAATGCTATTTATATTGGAGTTAGTTCTTTGGGCAAAGTGAAATTATTACATCCCGACTCCTGTGAAGAAAATTCTTCTGATATGCACTGCAAAGCGGAAGAGTTTTTGATATCGGATACGATTAAAACAAAGAGGAAATGATGAAAAAAAATATACATGAAGCAATGAGTCTTACAGAAATATTATTGGTTTTATTGGTTTTGTCGTTTATTATTTCATTGTCTATACCAACAGTCAATAATATCTCTTTTAATTATAAATTAAAAATGTCTGTAGTAAAAGCAGATTATTCAATAAAAGAAATAGTAGAAAATTTATTAAATAATAGCCATAATTATTCAAAAGATTTTGCATATAATCTTGGCGTGGATGGTTCCGCTAAGTTCAGAAATGCATTTTATGAAAACTTGGTTACCCCGCGAACTGATTTTTGTCCTGTTCATAATGGCAATGGAATTCAAACTGATTTGAAATGTTATTTTGCCGCAGATGGCTTGGTGTGGGGGGTTCCTTACACAGATTTTCAAGAAACAGGTATTGTATATGTTACCAAACGGGGTGTTAGTAATATAGCGTATGTCCCTATAACGGTTTATCCCGTATATAATCACAAAAAAGCAAATGAAAATGCGAGTGAATATTTTTATAACAATGCAATGGTTTATGGGCTTAGAAAGGATGGTGATTTGATATTTTTAGACCAGCTTATTGAAAAAGAAGAGTATCCTAAAGCAATACATTATGAAGTAAAAAAATATCTTAAATAATAAAAAAAGGAGTAATATGAAAAAAAAGAAAGCATTTAATATTGCAGAATTAATGATTTCATTTATAGTAATTATTGTTATTTTGGCATTGGTTTCTCCTGTGTTGAAAAATAAAATGATGAACACAGACAGAACTAAATTGAAGCATGCATACGGACAATTGCTTAGTACAATTGAAGCGTTGTCTTGGGATACGGCAATGTTCCCTGATACATCAGGGTTTGCTAATATTAGTGCTACGAAGGACTCCAGAACGGGAGAGGTGTACTCCGGTGCGAATAAATTTACTCAATTGTTTATGAATAAACTTAATATTGTTAATGAAAATGTTAGCTTGCAAGATGCGGCAGGTGACGACATTAGTATTCCATCAGCTTGTGAGAATATAGAACAAAGGAACACTTGTGACATTGAGGGTTTTAATACTGTTTGTTTTACGAATAGTGCAAAAGTTACATATTGTTTGGATCAAGCAGCTTCTCAGTTTTTTAGACAAGACAAGAGTGTAGTTGTGAGATTATTTTTGGGTGATAGTTATACAGAAAAAGATGGGTATTATTTTGCGGTGTCTAAAGATGGAAAAGTAGATGTGTTGCCAATAGAAGTTGCTTTTGGTTCTGCAGATTTTTGTGCAACACCCGAGATGTATTCAGAATATAAGCATTGTAAAACTAATGACTTTTTAAGAACTTTGAACGATTAATTTTTTATAAAATTAATTTTGCATCTAAGTCCATTTTCGGTACAACCGTGTGTTTCGTCAAGAAGGCTATCGATTTCAGTTCTAATCATAGTTGAGTTTGAACCCTCTTGGTCATATATAAATTGTTTTACTAGATTGACAAGTAATTTTTCTGCATAAACACTATTTTGTAATAGTGTAGTATTATTACAACCGTTTTCCGGACAATTTGTTGCTAACATGTATAAAAATGGAGAAAAGCTAAAAGGATGTGTATGCATTAAGCTTTGACCATAATATTGAGTTGTTACTTCACTGCTGGCATGACCTGCGTAAGCAGTAAGTTTAGCATCAAAAAGTGACATTGGGTCAGATTGTGTTAATGTGTTTTTTAAGTATCTGTTCGCAAGTGGATCTTTTTGGTTGAGAAA
Source organism: Candidatus Gastranaerophilaceae bacterium (assembly GCA_045636305.1). Lineage (GTDB taxonomy): Bacteria > Cyanobacteriota > Vampirovibrionia > Gastranaerophilales > Gastranaerophilaceae > RGIG2134. Next base: position 18,797 of record JAZTXF010000116.1, read on the forward strand.
TTCGGGGTATTGAACAATTGCATTTAAATAGTTTGTGCTATATTCTAAAATTCCCAACGGTATAACAGATGCATCAGGTTTTATAGCAAAAAGAACTAAATCAGGGTAGATATCATTTTTTTTGAATTGTGAATTAGGACCGTTATCTCCGTTTAAATCAACAACAACCAATCTGAACATCATTCTTTCGTTTAGTTTATCTTGAAGAGAGTAAGCCGGAGGATTTGCTGTTAATACCGATGAAATATAAAATTTCATACCATTTGCCCCAATGAATGATGGTACTATATTACCTGTGCCCGAGCATTCTGCTTGATTATCAATAACATTGTCATTTTCATCTCTTACTTCTTTTAATGCACAAAAAGTAGATAAAAAATTATGACCAATTGAAAGATTAACATTAGGGCGTATACCGGAAATAAATGATTGGCATTCTATATCTTTATCAATAGTGTTGATATTTTTAGTTAAAGTCTTACAAAAAGCTTGGTCTGTACCTATACCTGAAAAGTTTCCGCCCTCTGCTCTTCCAAATAAAAATCCAGGGTATTGTCTGGGAAAACCAGGAATCCCTCCTCTTGCGTAGGCTTCTTCTTGTTCACTATTGTTACCGGTATAAAAATTCCAGCAATTTTCAGTCCAACAATATGAGTCATTGTCGCATTGTGTACATTGAGTGTCTGGTTTCCAGTCCAGGTAAGCGTTTCCTGTTGCTTGTAATAGAGTATTGTAGGCAATGTAAGATAAATCTCTAAATTGTCCTTGTTTAATTTTAATTGCTCGCATAGAAACGACGGTTATAACAGATATAATTATCAAAATCAGAAACATTTCAGCTAAAGTAAATGCGTTAAAATTTGGTCTTTTCATATGATACTCCCCTTATAGAAATATTATACAATACTTATTGTGTAATTGTGGAAAAGAGCATTAATTTTAATAAAAATTCACAATATAATTGACAAAAAACGGAAAATGTCGTAATATATATTATATATATACTGGTTTTTTTGTGGCAATATATAAAAATAAAGGAGAATTATATGTACAAGGTTTTTGATTTTGGTTCTGTTGAAAGAGAAATGCCCAAGAGATATTCTGCATTAACATTGTCGGAAACGCTGGTTGTTTTAGTAGTTGTCGGTGTTATTGCACTTATGATGCTTGGCGTTTTTAGGTTGACTGATGATGCAAAATATCCGGTTATGAGAGCTATATTTAAAAATGATTTGGCATCAGCAATTGCTGAAATGAACACTGAACACAATCTAGCTCGACTAAACGATGATGAAACATTTTTCAATGCATTTAGACAAAATTTTAAGATAAGTAATAATGCCGTGGCTGCGCAAAACCAATATAAAGATGCAGCAGGGAATAAAGTTGATATTCCTAAGTATAACCATACTTTTGTAACTGAAAATGGTGTAGTTGTATCACTTTCTTATGTTCAAACAGGACAAGATCTTTCTTCTTATGTAAATAACGTATCTCAAGTAGATATTGAAAATATGTCATATGAAGTGTCAAATGCAGCTTTAAACTTTGTTACAGGTGTATTTGACCTTAACGGCGCAAAAGGACCTAACAAAATAGGTGAAGATGTTGGTATAATTATGCCAACATATCCATTAAATAAATCAAGGGGTGAATACCTAACTTTTAATGGCGGTCAAATTGTTTTAAAATCAACTAAAAATAATACATCAACACCATTAGTTGATAAGAACGGAAAAGCAACAGACTCATTAAAGAACGAAAATGTAAGCTGTCCTTCCGATTCCAATTTTATTCCTGATGATTTTGGTTCTTGTAATATTTGCGGCTTGACAAATGCTTCTTGTGCCGCAAAAGGTCAACAGTTGAATGCTCAAGCTTGTCAATGTGAATATAATATTTCTTGTCCGAAAGGTCAGATATTGACAAAAGTTGGTGATGAAATGGTTTGTAAACCAATTAATCTAAATTTGGATCCTGGTGCACACGTTAAAAAAGATGCTCAAGGAAACCTAATTAAAGATGAAGAAACCGGTTTTTACAAATGTGAATTTGGTGCTGGTATGAAGTGCTCAAAAGAAGGTGGAAAATGGATTCCTGAAACTTGTACTTGTGATTGTGCTGCGCTTCCTCCTTGTGATGGTAAATATGAGTATATGAAACGTACTGATGCTGGTTTCTGTAAATGTGATGCTGGCAAGTGTTTGGATAAGTCTGTGATAGATTCAAAAATCAGTGGGAAAAATGCAACATCTACTACTCAATATATAAATGACGAAACTCAATATTGTTTTAGCTGCAAACCGGCTAAAAAAGGTGTTTCTCTTACTCGTAATGCAGAATTAGGTGTATGTGAAGCAAAGTGTTCAAATAAGGATATAGATACTTTGTCAAATTATTTGAACAATGGAAATAAATACTATCAACCAAGAGAACAATTCTTCAAAACAGATGCTGACGGTAATTATTTGAAAGATAAAGCCGGTAATTATATACAAAATACATTGCCAAATGAGGAAAATATATGTAGTCCGAAATGTGTAATAACTGATGAGTATTGTGCTAAAAAAAGCTCAGAGTTAGCTCATAATTATTGTGCAGATACTCCAACCAACCAAAAACTTAATGGTTTTGACAGGCGACTTAATGTTGGATGTTCTCGTTATAAAGCGTTAACTACAAGAATCAATGGAGAGTCAAAACGATATACGTGTGACCCGAAAGACTTGAAGTTCGTGGCGAAAAAGGACACAAATGGTAAAATTGATGAGAATGCTTGTACATGTGTGTTAGCGGATAACGAATCTCAAGAAAAAGTTTATCTTCTTGCTGGTACGGATAAAAAGACTCTTTCAGCTGCTTATCATGGAAAATGCGGATGGGCAGAGGCGTGGTCTTGTACTTATACGCCTAAAAAAGACGAGAACGGAAATATTGTTGGTCAAAAGATTAACGAAACTCACCCTTCGGATGGGACAATAATTCCTGCGATTATACAATCTTGTAAAACTTGGTGGGATCCGATTGTGTTGATTCATACGGACAATAATGTTAATACTTCAGCAATACCAATGCACACAAAAACAGTTACTTTCGCTATGGATGATAAAGGTAATACATCTAACATAACCTGGTTAGCTGCACAAAATGGTACACCAGTATATTACTTCCTTACAAAAGGAGATAAAGTAACTAATTTGTTAGATTTGTTTAGTGATGCGAACCATAATAATGGTATTGTTGAACTTGGTTCATCATATGAAACTAATAAAGACGGTGTAATCAATAAGTTTGATGATAAATTCAATACATTGAGATTATGGGCGGATATAAACGCTAATGCTATAGTTGATGGAAATGATATAATGTCATCTTTAGAGGATTTAAATGTTATTGAAATATCTTTAGATGTCACAACGCATGTGTCAGAAGAAGGTAGAGCAGAAGCAAATGACAAGGCTGTTACCGCAATACAAGGCTCTTATATTGCAGGGGTTCATGTTACTGCAAAAGAAGGTACATACGTGGTACAAGACGGCTCTGTTTTATATGAATCTGCAAATGAATCTGCAAGGAGAACCCGTTATAAAGCTTTAAGAAACAAGCTTGTTCTTGATGAAATGGGTAATTCTATAAATGAAGAAGTTTCTTATTATTATGTAAAATTAAAAGGTACGAATGGCTATTTCTTCCAACAGGTTGATGTTAATGGAAAAGCTATTTATAGTGATGATCATCCGTTAGCGGGTAAAAGATTCACAGAGATAAACAGATATTACATAAAAGATAAAGATAATAAGCTTTATAAAGAAGTATCCAGAAAAATAGTTGATATTTTGTTCCAAGGACAATAAAGTAAAAAAACTAAATAAAAAGCGGGTATTGAAAAGGAATGCCCGCTTTTTTAGTTTTTTACCACGCTCCATAACCTATT
>JAZTXF010000117.1:0-8740 GCA_045636305.1 Candidatus Gastranaerophilaceae bacterium
ATTTTGACAGCTATATAGTTAGTGACACTAAAACCTCTCTTTCTATGTCCTTAGCCTACCCTCCCCAAAAAGAGCTAAAGCGTAGCAAGGATTTTAAGCGTTTTGCTTTTACTTTAGCGGAAACTCTTATTACTTTAACCATTATTGGTGTTATTGCTGCTTTAACTGTTCCTAATTTGTTAAATAAATATCCTAAGCATACTTATGTTATTGGTCTTAAAAAAGCTTACTCTCAATTACAAAATGCTATGAAAATGATTCCTATCACCGAAGGTTGTTCTGCTGGTGATTACGATTGTGCGGGCATATTTGATACAAATGGAGATCTTTCTATTTATAGCCTGTCTAAACAATTTAAAATTCAAAAATTATGTCCTTATTCATCAAATGAAAAAATTTGCGAAGAATTATTTAATGAAAAAGATCCAAAAAGATTTGCAAGAGGAGCATTTATAACAAATGATGGAATGATTTGGGGATTGCACTATGATGGTCATATTAATGTTGATATAAACGGGAAAAAAGGCCCAAATATAATAGGTAGAGACAGTTTTGTATTTGCCATAGCTTCAGAAACTAGAGAAAATATTTCACAAGGAACAATACTCCCTATAGGTAGTAAAATAGCAGCAGATTATTTCATTGCACCAACTTATCATGGAAATACTTATTGGCTAGATTCAAAATTATGTACAACTCAAAATATTAAAATTAATGAGCATCTTACACGTGTATGCACGGGTCGAGTTCTAGAAGAAGACGCGATGAATTATTAATTTTGATATTTTTAGCAACAAAAAAGACGAGGTCACACTGACCTCGTCTTTCTAATTATTTTAAGCTTATTCTTCAACTTGTTCAGTTAATTCTTCTTGAATATCTTCTTCATCAATTGCGTATTCTTCTTGAAATTCATTTTCATCCTCATCTACACCATCGATGTCTTCTTCAACATAAACTTCTTCATTATAATCAACATCTTGAGCATCCAATGCTTCTTGTGCTTCCATTTGTGAAACGCTCTTAATGTCTATTTTCCAGTTAGTAAGTTTATGAGCCAATCTAACGTTTTGACCTTCACGACCAATTGCCAATGATAATTGGTCATCAGGAACAACAACAAGTGCCTCATGGGCATATTCATCATCTACAAGAATATCTACTGAAACAATTCTTGCAGGAGAAAGAGCATTGACAAGATATTCAACAGGGTCATCAGAATAACGAACGATATCAATTTTTTCGTTTTTCAATTCACCAACAATAGTTTGAATTCTTGAACCACGAGGTCCAATACAAGCACCTACGCTATCAACTTCTGGGTCATTTGAATGAACAGCAATTTTTGTTCTATAACCTGCTTCTCTGGAAATTGATTTTATTTCTACAATGCCATCTTCAATTTCAGGAACTTCAAGTTCAAACAATTCTCTTACAATTTCCGCATGTGCGTGAGAAACAATTACTTGAGGCAATCTGTTTGTTTCTTTAACGTTCAAAACAAATACACGAATTCTTGTACCTGATTTGTAATATTCACCTGGGATTTGCTCTTTTGCAGGCATAATCGCATCTGTTTTACCGATATTTACAATAACATTACGATTTTCTACACGTTGAATAATACCTGTAACCAAAGTACCTTTTTTATCCATAAATTCATCAAGAACAAGCTTTCTTTCAGCTTCACGAATACGTTGAGTAATAACTTGTTTTGCACTTTGGGCCGCAATACGTCCAAAGTTATCAGGAGTAACTTCAATTTTAACTTCGTCTTCCAACTCAACTTCATCGTCTATGTCTTGCGCATCTTTCAATGAAATTTCATAATCTGCATCTTCAACATTTTCAACAACTAATTTTGTTCTAAAAACACCAATTTCACCGGATTGCTCATCCAAAATAGCCTCAACATTAGTTGCTTCCTTAACTTTAATGTGTTTTTTGTAAGCAGTTACCATAGCATCACATAAAGCTTGAACAATAGCATCTTTGCTAATACCCTTTTCTCTTTCAAGTTGTTCACAAGCTTCAAACAAAGCTGTTCCGATTTTAATCATTGTCTATCTCCTTTTTATATTGTTTTTCATTTTCTTCGAAGCATAGTCTGGAAGAAAACACATTATCCAGACTTATAGTTAACTCTTTTCCATCAGAAAGTCTTTCAACAGTAGCCCCAACTCCTTCATTATAATCTAATAACAAAGCTTTAAACAACTTCTCTGTTTCACCTTCCAAGGGAGTTTTTAATTTCATTTCTATTACTTTTCCACAAAAAATAATATACTCTTTTTCTGATTTAAAACGTCTTTCCAAGCCGGGAGAACTAACTTCCAAATAATACTTTACAGGAATAAGTTCATCCAAAAAATCAGAAAGAGAACGAGAAATATTTTCACAATCCATATGATTTACATCGTGGTCATTTGAATAAATAAAAATACGCAAAAACCAACGTCCGGATTCCTTTGAAAAATCAACTTCCAATGGAATAAGATTGTATCTCATACAAGTATTTTCTATCAAAGGATAGATATTTTTTATTACTTCTTTTTTGCTAAAATTTTCGTTGGACATACTACCTCAACTTTAATCCCTTGAATCCGGTTACTACAGAACCGCTCCTTTGGACCTAAATTAAAAAGGAACGGCTTTCGCGGTTCCTTTTACTATCTCATTATAACACTATATCTAATATTTGCAAAGTTTTTGTAAATAATATATTTACATATATTTTTGTAACAATTTATTTACAGAAACGCCTTTATCATTAAAGAAATTTTAGTTAGTGTCGATTTAGATAATATCAGATTAGCGGAGTATTAAAAGTGTCTGACGGATTGTTCAACATGCCTTTTGGCTTAAACATAAGAATACCTACAAGAACTCTTCAAGAAGCTCAAAGAACACTTGAAAAACAGGTTTCCAGTCTTTGGACACCAATGTTTGATTACCTCGAAAAAAACGAATCAGTTTTTAACGGGGATATAGTTGAACAAATTGACAAATATAACAGAGCAACATATAACCTTGGTGCTATTATGCGTGACGTTACCGAAACACACACATTTGACACCAAAATATAAGACTAATTCTAACCAATACTGACTTATTCCATAACTTATAGTCCACTCCTTTTTTGCTGTATCAAAAGATACAGCTTTTATTTTGGACTAAATTTGAACTTTCTTTTCTTCACGACGTTTACGAGCTATAACCCGTAATTCTTCTAATCTATTTTGTCTATATCCGTACATAAAATAAATTCCTGCACCTATAATTAGCCATAACGGGAACAATAACGCTGAATCAGAAAGTGTTTTAAGTTTACACAACATTAAACCAAAGCAACATATAACACCGATTATAGGTGTCCAAGGTGCAAACGGAACCTTAAATGGTCTAACCCTGTGAGGATCTTTCTTTCTTAATATCAAGACTGCAATACATACAATTATAAAAGATGTAAATGTTCCAAAATTACACAAATCCGCAGATATACCTATATCCATAAACAAAGCTCCGATAATAACAACTATACCGGTAATCCAAGTTAACAAAGCAGGGGTTTGAAATTTAGGATGTAATTGTTGCAAAGAACGCGGTAAAAATTTATCACGGCTCATTGCATACAAAATTCTTGTTGTACCTAATTGATAAATTAAAAGAACCGATGTCAAACCCGCCAGAGCCCCAATAGATATGATAAAAGCAATCCAATCTTTACCCACCAACCTCATTGCATGCGCCAACGGAGCTTGAAAATCAATACTTTGATAAGGCACCATACCTGTTAACACCAATGCCACCGTTACATATAAAACCGTACAAGCAAGAAGCGTTCCTATAATTCCTATAGGCAAATCTCTTTGTGGATTTTTAGTTTCTTCTGCCGTTGTCGAAATCGCATCAAAACCAATATAGGCAAAGAAAATAATAAACGCACCCATAAACACACCTTCAAAACCATTTGGGGCAAAAGGTGTCCAATTATCAGGTTTTACATAAAACATACCTGCAATTACGAACGTCATTATCACGGTTAAGTTTATTGCAACCATAACACCAGCCCACCTTGCTGATTCACGAACGCCCTTAACCAAAACTAGAGAAACTAAAACAACAATAACAATAGCTGGAATATTTATAGCTACAGGAATTTTATCAAATAAATAAGGTATTTGCGTATGTGGATCAAGCCCATTTTGTTCGCAAATTGCAATTGCTGAACGATAATCATTTATTAACCACATCGGTGGGTTTAACAACCACTCAGGTAAAAATGGAAAACCTTTTAAAAAATGAAAGAAATATCCTGTCCAAGCACTTGCAACAGCAATATTACCTATTGCGTACTCTAACATCAAAATCCAACCGACCATCCATGCTGCAAATTCGCCCATAGTTGCATAAGTATATGAATATGAACTACCCGCAGTCGGCATCATAGATGCAAATTCAGAATAGCACAATGCAGAAAAGAAGCATGCTATTGCCGCAACCAACATTGAAATAACCAAAGCAGGACCTGCCGCTACTCCTCCTGGGCCTCCTTGTGCCGCAATACCGACAATAGTAAAAATACCGGTACCTACAACCGCACCTATACCTAATATTATCAAATCAAATGCTGATAATGTTTTTTTCAAACCTGAATTACTGGATTCGTTTATAATTTCATCCGGAGTTTTCTTTTTCAAAAGATTTGCAATAAATTGATTTGACAAGTTATACCTCTACATTTTCTTTCTGTTGCACAACGCATTTTTTTTCTTCTTGTTCAATAAGTCTATTTTTCTTATAACCATATCCAAAATAAATAACAAGGCCAACTGCTATCCATAATGGAAACAATATTGCAGAGTCAGATTGTTCCTGCAACTTCATTGACATTAAAAACATACAACAAACAATACCTGCAAGCGGGAACCAAGGTGAAAAAGGCACTTTAAATGGTCTATAACGTTTTGGATCCGTTTTTCTTAAAATCAAAACCGCAACACACACAATAATAAATGATGTAAATGTTCCAAAATTGCATAATTCAGCCGCAACACCTAAATCTAAAAAGAAAGTGCTTAAAACACAAATTATCGCAACAGTCCAAGTCAAAACATGCGGAGTTTTAAATTTTGGGTGCAATACTTGAAACTTACGTGAAATAAAATTATCACGACTCATCGCATATAAAATTCTTGTTGCAGCCAACTCCATAACTAATAATACGGAAGTTAAACCTGCAAGAGAACCTATTGATATCAACCCAGCAGCCCAATCATGACCTATCATCTGCATTACAAATGCCATCGGAGCTTTTATAAATTCCGAATTAACTGCACCTGATGTAGGATAAACACCAGTCAACACCAATGCAACAGCTACATAAATAACAGTAGTCAATATTAAAGATCCTATAATACCTATTGGCAAATCTTTTTGTGGGTTTTTAGTTTCTTCTGCTGTCGTTGCAATAGCATCAAAACCTATATACGCAAAAAATATAATGAAAGCTCCTGCAAAAATTCCTTCAACACCGTTTGGCGCAAAAGGTACCCAGTTTTCAGGCTTTACATAAAAGACTCCAACCAAAACAAACAAAGCAATTACAGCCATCTTTACGGCAACCATTATCCCTGCCATCTTTGTTGAATCTTTTGTACCACGAATCAATATCATTGTAGACAACAAAATAATTACAATTGCCGGAATATTTATGGCAAAAGGAACTGAACCTATTGTCGGTATAGATGTAGCAACATCAAGTCCATTTTCTTCTACAATTCTTACAGCAGATTTGACATCATTTACCATCCAAACAGGAGGATTTACCAACCACGCTGGTAAGAAATCTGAAAAGCCCTTTAAAAACTGCATAAAATGATTTGACCAAGCACATGCAACCGCAATAAAACCGATAGCATACTCTAACATCAACATCCAGCCTACCATCCAAGCACCAAGTTCTCCTAATGTTGCAAACGTATATGTGTATGCACCACCCGCAACCGGAATCATTGTGGCAAATTCTGAATAACAAAGAGCTGAAAAGATACAAGCAAAAGCTGCCACTATCATCGAAATAGACAACGCCGGACCTGCTCCAGGGCTTGCTGAACTACCTACAGCCGCGATACCAACAATAGCAAATATTCCCGAGCCCACAATCGCACCAATTCCAAGTATTATCAAATCAACAGCAGTCAAACTTTTTGCCAAGCCTGCTTTCTGTGATTGAGATAAGAAATCATCAGGATTTTTACATTTAATAATATTATGCAAAAATTCTGAGATTATTTTTTTTATTTTCATTCTTATTCCTTACTTTCCGACCAGCTTTAACTTATTTTTTCCAAATTACTTCTTTAACAAAGGAAATCCTAGTTTTTCTCTTTGTTCTACATATAAAGTAGCAACCATTGCCGCCATTCTTCTAATTCTATTGATAAAATTAATTCTTTCATCTTTAGAAATTACACCGCGAGCATCTAACAAATTGAATGTATGTGAACACTTCAAAACATAATCATATGCCGGCAAAACAAGACTGGCTTCTACACAGCTTGTAACTTCTTTCTCAAACAAATCAAACATTGTAAACAATCTCTCTGCGGAAGAATATTCAAAATTATATTTAGATTGTTCGATTTCATTTTGCAAATAGATATCTCCATATTTAAGCTCATTATTCCACATAACATCAAATACTGAGTTCACATTTTGCAAATACATAGCAATTCTTTCTAATCCATATGTAAGCTCTAGTGCTACCGGCTTAATTTCAAGCCCGCCAACCTGTTGAAAATACGTAAATTGAGTAACCTCCATGCCATCAAGCCAAACTTCCCAGCCAACACCTGCCGCGCCTAAAGTTGGGGATTCCCAGTTATCTTCAACAAATCTAACATCATGTTTTGAAAGATCAATACCCATTGCCTCCAAGCTTTTCAAATACAATTCTTGTGCATTGTCAGGAGATGGTTTTAAAATAACTTGATATTGAAAATAATGACCCAATCTATTTGGATTTTCACCATAACGAGCATCCGTAGGTCTGCGACAAGGCTCAACCATAGCCGTATTCCACGGTTCAGGTCCCAATGAACGCAAAAACGTTGCAGGATTCATTGTACTTGCACCCTTTTCTATATCATAAGGTTGCTGAATAATACAACCATAATCAGACCAAAATTTAGACAAATTTAATATTAATTCCTGAAATGTTAAAGCCAACTTTATGTTCCTTTACAACTAAACTCGTGCATAATCACAATTCTACTACAATAAAGGGATTTTTCAAGTTAAAATTTGTATCAATTGTACAAAAGACACTTATTTTTCAATATAATCAACTATATTTAAGTTTTCATCCCAAATAATAAACTCTTGAAACTCAACCCCAAAAAGGTTTTCAGAATTAGATGACATCAAACATGCATCTTGAAGAGAAACCACATTATTTTGTACAAGCTTTTTCACAATATCCGACAACAACAATGAAGAACCGGCTAACACACCTTTTTCATCAACTGCTCGCCCATCTTTAAGATAAATTTGTTTTGAGCAAAATTCCATAGTCTGCAACGGACTGCCTGCTATAGGAAGAGCATCAGATATTAAAATAATTTTGTCTTTCGGCTTACATTTTAGAGCAAGTTTTACATTATCGTAATCAACATGAAAACCATCTGCAATCAACTCACAATAAAGATTATCACTGATTAATGCAGAAGTAACAGTATTTTTTTCTCTATGATGAATGCCGGACATAGCATTGAACAAATGAGTAACCCCATCAACGCTATCCAAATTATATGCTTCTGTATGCCCTGCAAAAACCTTTATTCCTTTTGTTTTCAAATATAATGAAAAAGTATTATTTTTGTCCAATTCCGGCGCAATTGTAACCAGTTTTATAATTTCATCTTCTATCAATTTGAAATTATCAACATTCAAATCAAGCAATTGCGAATTGTCATGTATACCATTTTTTTGAGGGGAAATAAAACAAGCCTCTAAATTTACACCTAAAATTTTTGCACCATAAGACTCACGATTTTGCATTTCCATTGCCGATTTTATAAAAAGAACTTGTTTTTTTAAAACTTCAATCGGAGCTGTAGCTAAAGTAGGCAAAAAAGCACAAACGCCATATTCTTTTAATCGTTTAGCGCAATCTAACAAATCATCAACAGAGCAATTCAAAAAATCAACACCGTATGCCCCGTGTATATGCTGCTCTATTAATGCTTTTGTTTTTATCATAGACATACAACAATTTTATACTTTTCAAATAAACTTTGCAACAGAAAAATTTTCTTTTTTGTGGTAGTCTATCCATCACTCAGGCGGATTTTTGCAAGTGCGCCGTGTCACAAAGTTACCCAGCACGTCCCGCGCAGTGGCTTGTGTGAGCGCAATTTTGCGTAAGCAAAATGAAAGCGAAACGTCTAAAGCCACGAGCTGCAAATAATACAAGATAGCGGATTTTTGCAAGTGCGCCCCTTTTCAACCAGCGAGTCCAAAGAGCTAAAGTTCACTTGACTAGGATTCATTTTTAAATAGGGGGCTTGAAATTTGTTCAAATATACTTCATAATAATAAATGATAGAAGAATACTGGAGGTGTTTTTTATGTTTGATAGTTACATTGTTAGCAGCACGAAAACCTCTCTTTCTATGCCTTTATGCAGAATAAATGTAAAATTAAAAAATAAAAAAAATTTAAAACATTTTGCTTTTAC
>JAZTXF010000118.1:0-1533 GCA_045636305.1 Candidatus Gastranaerophilaceae bacterium
CCCTAAGCAAGTTCTTACATTCATACCTTCTATTCCTATTGAAGATATGGAATATGGACAAATACGCACAGTCCTTATAGCAGAGATTAATGCACTGCGAAATATGGTAGATGATTATGGATTATCGCAAGGTATTAAGAAAGGTTTAGAACTTGCAGTAAAATGGCGTATAGAAGATATTATGAAAAAATAAGATTGCAGTTCCCATTTGTATATAACAATAATTATATACCTTTGCATCAAAGTAGGAACTCGACTCTGCGAGACACTGCAAAATGGTGCAGAAATTAGGTGGAGCAATAGCGGGAGATTACGTTTGTTGCGATTCTTTAACGCAAAGATATAGAGCCATTTAGAAATGAAACTCATTTTCTGGTGGCACCACTTGCAAAAACTCCCAAATTGTTCTAAAACAACGATTTGGGAGTTTTTCTTTTGCCTTAAAACCTAAATTTGGCAACATTTGACCAACATTTTTATATCTCCGGCTCAACGCAAAATTCTGAGGGTAAACATCAAGCATACAAATTAATGCTGTAAAACAAGATAAGGCCTCATTGTACCCTTTCGGGTATAATATTGTTATTCACGCTTTGTTTTACACCCGATGGGGTATAATTGCTGCTTATTCGCTTCATTGAGGGTGAAGTTGGGGTGTGGTTGTATTAACTTCTGATAATTTAAACTGCGGCTCGGACGTGTTGTAGAGCAAAGCGAAAAATAAAAAACAAATGAATTTGTTTTGTTCTTGCCTCGGTTTGCATTAAGTTTAGATAATTTAAACTTCGGCTCTGGATAAAAAATAAATGAATTTATTTTGTTCTCCACTCGCTTTGTATTAAATTTGCGGAAAACGCCAATATATTGTAGTAAAATGAAAGACTTGAATAGGTTAAAAGTAGTTTTGGCAGAACAAAAGAGAACCGGCAAATGGCTTGCTGAACAGCTTGGCAAAGACCAATCAACGGTTTCTAAATGGTGCTCAAATAAGATGCAGCCATCGTTGGAGATGCTGGTGAATATTGCAAAGGTATTAGATGTAGATACTAGAGAATTGATTGCTGTTACAAAACAATAACTATGGGAACAAACTTTTTCACAAATGAAAAAGAAAATACTCTTCTTGAAAAAATAGAAGGTGTGTTCAAATACAAAAAAGTGCATTTCTTTGATGCCCTTGTGGGATATTTCCGAGCATCAGGATATTTCCGTATTAGGAAGTTTATACAACAAACTCCCAAGATTCGTATATTGGTTGGCATTAATGTAGACAAGCTCACTTATCAAGCCAATCAGCAAGGTCTGCTTTTTAATCCTAATGCCGAGCAGTCTCAGGAGGAGTTTTTTAACGATATAAAGCGTAATATTCAGGAAGCGAAATACGACAAAGAAGTTGAGGATGGTATGTATCAGTTCATAGAAGATATTGTAACTGGTAGAATAACTATGCGCATACATCCTAAACAAAATATCCATGCTAAGATTTATATTTTCCGTGAGGAAGTTTACCATCCCCATGGTTATGGTTCTGTT
>JAZTXF010000119.1:0-17420 GCA_045636305.1 Candidatus Gastranaerophilaceae bacterium
GATTTCTTGTGTTTTAAATTGTTTAGACAGTAGATAGGTTGCTTTGTATGTTCCATTTCCTCCAAAATCCATTCCATCAATATTTGTAGCTTTTCCTGCTTTTTCATGCCATCCAGCACAATCATAGTCACCCGCAGAGCAGCCTTCGGTGATAGGGATCATTTTCATGGCGTGTTGAAGCTGAGCATAAGCTTTTTTTAGTCTTACAACATAAGTATGCTTAGTGTATTTATTTAATAAATTAGGAATAGTTAAAGCAGCAATAATCCCAATAATAGTTAAAGTAATAAGAGTCTCAGCCAAAGTGAAGGCAAAACGCTTAAAACCCTTGCTACGCTTTAGCTCTTTTTGGGGAGGGTAGGCTAAGGGCATAGAAAGAGAGGTTTTCGTGTTGCTAACAATGTAACTATCAAACATAAAAAACCCCTCCAGTATTCTTCTATCATTTCTTATTATGAAGTATGTTTGAACAAATTTCAAGCCCCCCTATAAAAAAATGAACCCTAGCCAAGTGAACTTTAGCTCTTTGGACTCGCTGGTTGAAGAGGGGCGGATGCCCCAAAAATGAATCCTAATCCGATGAACTTTATCTCTTGAGTCCGGCTGGTTGAAAAGGGGCAGCGGCCCGAAAAATGAATCCTCTTTGGTCAAGCTTTAGCTCAAGGAGTGGGCTGGTTGAAAAGGGGCAGGTGCCCCTGTCATTCAGAGCGAAGCGATGAATCCCCGACGAAGTCGGTCAGGGTTGGGGGGTAATAATTGACTGAGGCTTTGCCTCAGAGATTCTTCGGTCGGTCGAGATTTTTGAGAATAAAACCGATTAGCACTTTCCCTCGTAATGATAACTCTAGCTAATCAATTATTCTCATAACCTCTTCAAGGGTTTTCTTTTCCGGTGATTTAAAGGAATCAGAATAAGGTATTCCTAAAGGTAAAAGAGAGATAACACGAGAATTTTTGTCTAAATTAAGCAGTTGACTAAATTCTTCACTGCCGATTATAGGTGCAACCATCCAGCATGTTCCGTAACCTAATGCGTGAGCTGCAAGACTCATGTTCTCAATTGCAGCCCCCATGCTTAATAGTGATGAATCAGGGCGAAGTTTTTTAATTTTTTCTTCACTATAGTTTAGATTTTTCATTGCCTCTGTAATAATTGATGACCGTTTAGTTTCTACAATGGCGATTACAACAGGTGCATTGACAAAAAATGTTGAATAACTTTTGTAATAATTTATTTTTTCGTTTAATTCGGTGTTATTGCTTAATTCTGTCAGCTTGTCGTATTGGTTTTCGACTGTGGTTTTCATTTTTTCAAGGATTTCTTTGTTTTTGATAACAATAAATTGCCAATTTTGGGAGTTTGTTGCGCTTGGCGCTAAACGAGCAGTATCTATAATTTTTTTAATATCATCCATGTTGGGCATATCAGATTTGTATTTTCTTATAGTCTTTCTGGTCTTGATTGTTTCAAAAAATTCCATTATTTTCTCCTTATGAATAAAATATTTTTTGTGATTTTTTTATTATTATTTATTATAACTTTGCATCAATCAATTGCCAAGGGTCAAGGTTATAATGTTTATTCTCCTCAAGAATATACAAATCAAACTTTTGATATTTCTGAGAGGGTAGAGTTTATTGTAGATTTTTCAAACAGTATGACGGAAAAAATCAATGGGGAAAAGAAAATAGACATCGCAATTTCCGCATTAGAGCAAATTTTGCGACAAATACCAAGAGAAACTTATGTAGGTTTTCGCGCATACGGGCATAGAAGCGGGTTAACATATTTTGATAGTTGTCGAGCATCAAAACTTATAAATCCCCTTTCACAAAATAATAATCATATTATTTTGGCATCTATATATAGATTGCACCCGCAAGGAACAACTCCTATAACTTATTCCTTAAAACAATCAGTTTTAAGAGATTTTGGAGGTTTTACAGGTAAAAAAAGAATAATTTTGTTGACTGATGGTGGAGAAAATTGTGATGAAAGTCCTTGTGAGTATGCTTTAGAGTTGGTAAAAATCAGAAATGATATCAGAATTGATGTAATAGCGCTAGATGTAAATGATGATGAGGCGGTTAAGCAGTTAAAATGTGTAGCTTTAGCAACGAGCGGAAAATTTTATGCGGCAAATACAGCAGCTGAACTTCTAAACAGTTTTCAAGACAGTTTAAATATTAAAAAAGAAGTTCAAGGAGTAATTTTACCCTAAAACCATGATGGGTGTAGGTTTCACTTAATCTGCTTTGTTACAAAATGTAAAAAAAGAGGAAAAAATAACAAGTTTTTTTTTTTAAGAGTGTTCACTCTCATCAATAATATTATTAGGGGTATTTTTATGAAAATTAATGCTATTTCCACGATTTCTAACTATAAATATGTAAAACAGAAGCAAGAAACATCTAATAAAATAATAAATGGTGATCTTAATGTATATGATGAAAAGCGAATAATTAATACCAATCATAATAATTTATTTTACAATATAGCATTTTGTGGAACGATTAATAATTCTAAAACAGAAAATAATATATTAACAGGGATAAAAGAAACAGGTTTTATAGGTGCTACCTTTTTAATTTCTTTAGGCACAATAACAGCACTTGCAAAAGCACAAAAACCAGAAGATATTTTTTTAAGCGATGGAACATACTTATGTAGTTCTAATGAATTAAGTTTTAAATCTAAACATTTAAATATAGATGGAGATGATGGAGTATTTCAAATAAAAGGAACCGGAATAGATATTTCACCTGAGCGATTTAACGTAATTGATGTGCAAAAAGGAATTTATAAAAATACTGAAAAAGGAATAGATATCGACTTATTAAATAATAAATATATAGACCCAGAAAATGGTTTTTTTATTGATCCCAACGAAAAAATATCAACAATAATAGATGATGGTGTAGCTAAACATATTGCAATTCCAAATTTTTTAGGTACATACTCAGGAGAGAATGGTTTGTCACAACCATATTCAGTTGTGACAAAAAGTGTTGTTGATGATGGTGTGGTTCCTGCATTAGTAGATAAAATTAAAGCTGTAATTTATATCGCAACGGGAAATGAAAAATATAAACCAGGTTATATTATGGTTAATAATAAAAAAATATCACCAAAAGATTGGATGTTCGAACAAAAGGATTGTTTTGGTAGAGAAATGATTCTTGCTAGTGATAAAAATTATTTGACTACTATACCTATAGATGAAAAGGGTAAGGAACTTTTCAAAGATTTTCTTAATAGTGGTGCAACAGAAGATAAAGCAGCAGAAGCCGCTAATAATATTCTTTTAGAAAGCTATATCAAAGATAAAAATTTTGTATTAGATATGCCATTTAAAGGAATAGTAGAGAACCATTCTTTAGAAGAATTTGTTTCTGATGACGTAAACGATATAGATTTTAATATTATAGATTCTTTATTAAATAAATTTGAAAAAAATGGAGAAGTTTATATAGAACCAAATAGTCTAGATGCTATTAATTTTGCTCTTTTTCAAGAAAAATTAATAAAATGTGGAGTTATAAATAAACCTATAATTCTAAATAATGATCTTCTAAATGCTGAAACAATAATTTCTTCGTTGGAAGATTTATTTGCGAAAGGGGAAATTAACGACTTTGATGATTATTTAGAACCCTTGAAAGATATTATAGACAATTTATTTTAGTTAAAAAGGTAGATTATGAAAATTATTTCACCGAAAGAAACAAAAGTTAAACCCATGTCATCCTTTTATTTAAATAATATAAAAAATAAGGAGAAAATAAAGGAAATTTCTTTTAAGGGAGAACCTTACAGGGGGATTAAAGATAAGCAATCAAGAATGAGGATGGCGCATTTAACAATTCATAGCGCAGCTTCCATGGCCGCAGCTATTTCTTTTTCACACGCCCAAGCTCCTGGAAGTGATGAACTTTTATTAAGCGGTGTCACTACTTCAATGGTCGGATCTTTATTAAAAGGTTGTTATGGTATTCCTGCTTTTACGACTCTTTGCACCTCTGCTGCGGCTTGTGCTATAGGTTTTCGTTTAGGAACAGGTTGGTGGAGACATACCATAAGTTGGATTCCCGGATTAGGAAATGGAGTAAGTGCAGCTACTACTTTTACATTACATGAGGCAACAGGATGGACAATAGTTGCGTTGTGTGAAAAGCTATTGGCAAATGGAGCATTAGACAGTAGTAGAAAAATCACAATAAAAGATTTGGAAAAAATGCGAGATGGTGCAGAAAAATTAAAAGCTGAACAAAAAAAGACAAATAACAATAATTTGTCTTTTAAAGGGGATTGCATGGTTTTGCAAAAAAATGTAATTAGTTTATTTAAAGAAAAAATAAATAAAGAAGAAGTAAAAGAAATTGAAAATAAAGAAACAGATGATCTTGTAAATATAATTTGTAACATTTATAAAATTGATAAAAATAGCAAAACCCAAAAAGGTATAAATAATTTTTTTAAAAAATTAAATAATCATTTGAACAGAAATATTAATGCTGAACATCCTCCAGTTTTATTAACTGATGAACAATTAATTGATAACTCTCTTGAGCTTCATTATTGGTTATTAATAGCACTATTAAATAATGCTCAAAAAGAAAAAAAAGATATTAATAATCTTAGAATAAATGATATAAGCTTCCAAGATAAAAATATTCAAAAACAGGCTGTAGTTTATATGAATAAAAACAATTAAAAATGGAACTTTTTTCAACTTATAATAATTACAAAAAGTATGAAAATGAATATTTATCTTGGCAAAATGAATTTGACAGGAATAATTTAAAACGTATTGAATATCTTAAAAATAATCCGCTTTCTGACAAAGAAAAAGAGAATTCATTAGACAAAGGGCTCATTTTGCTAAATGCTATTGATATTATGGATGAATATTCTCAAGCTAAGGCAGAAGATACTGAAGCATTCACAAATATGGCGGTAGGAACAATTCAAAGTTATTGCTTTTTTGGTGGAATGTTTGTTTCTGCATTGCTGTTAAAAAATATATCAGCATTAAAAAAATATTCCAATGGGCTCTCTCATATTATAGGTGGTGTAATTGGAGGGTTATGTTCAATCCCCTTTGTTTTGTGGGCAACTAAAGCTCAAATTGGGGCTTCTCGACAGGGAAGGTTTGAGGCAATGAGGGGGGAGCTTCAAGATCCGGTTAAGTTTGCCATTTTAACAAAAGAACAAAAAAATGAAGTAGACTTGCTTGTACAAAAATTAAAATTAAATAAAAATGAATTAAAAAATATCAACAAGTCTTCTTTAAGATTTAATCCAATGGCTCCATTTAATACCATAAAAGAATTGTTAAAAAATAGAGCAATTTATAAAAAACAAAAAACAGATTATGAAATAAAAAAAGCAAATCATAAAGAAAATTATGGTGAAAGTTTAACTGAAAAACAAATAATTGAGGCAAAAAAAGATAAACAGTTGTTATCTACAATAATCAATAAAATAGATATAGCCTCACAAGATTATGCAGAAAATGTGGAAATGTTTACAAATATTTCAGCATTAATTTTATTGTCTATATACCCGCTGAACATAAAATTTGTTGAAAAAGCATTAAAGTTATTTAATTTTGACAAGTTAAAAATAAATTCAAATGCAAAAATGATTATTAGTTCTATTGTAGGTTTAATCCCATCTGCTATTGGGGCATCATTTATGGCAGATATCCAAAAAGAAGCATCCAGAATAGCTCGCTTTAAGATTAAACAAGAATTGAACAAAGATTTAAATAATTTTGCTTATGTTGAGGATGAAAAAATCAAAGAATTAAATTTAACCCAGTATAAAAAGAAACAAAAAACAAACTTGTTTAATTTTTTTGTACAAACAATATCAGATTATAAAGATTATAAAAACCATATAAAAACAAAGGCTATAGAAAATAAAAAATATAATAAAGCAAAAGAAAAAATTCAATTATCAGCCGCTCAAAAAAGAGAAGCAAAAAGAATGCAGGCGAATACATTTAAATTTTTTAATGAAGTAGATGATATGTCACAAAGATATGCTGAAAACGTTGAGGCTCTTGGAGAAATAGTCCAAAATACTGTAGGAACGTTCTTTAAAACATTGGGTATATTATGTGGGGGATATTTTTCCTATAAAAAACTCACAATGGTGCCAATCGAAAAACTGGCTATTAGTAAATTTATTTCACCAATGCTTAGTGGTGTTGTTTTAGGAACTGTTCCTTCAATATTTATTGAAATGCATACAACAAAAGAGCAGAAAAAAGCCTCAAGAGTTGCAAATATGTTAGCTATAGAAAAATTAAATGATTATAAAAATTTTGTGGATTTTTCTGAAGTAAATCAAGAGGATAAAAATAAAAATATATTTAAAAATTTTAATATGTTTTAACTCCTTATCTGCTTTGTTACAAAATGTAAACGGTCTTTTGGCGCATTAGTAGGGGGTTTTGAAAAATTCTTAAAATTTTTCAATTTTAATTCTCAAGTTTTTTATTTTATATGTCGATAAAAGACAACATATAATATCAGTCTAACTAAGGAGAAACGGAAAATGACAAATATCAACGGAATCCAAAAGATGATAGTTGGTAGTAAAGATTACGAGTTGATTCAACAAATGATGGGCAATAGGGAAGGCTCAAAAGTTAATGATGAAGAAACTCTGTTTAAGACTATGCAATATTATGAAATGACAAATTGTAGTGACGCTTGGTCGGCGGATGCACAGGAATTGTCGGTTGAAGAGTTAATTGGTTTGTGGCAAGACTTTGACAAAGAAGACACTTCTTTTGCTAAAGATTTTGACGATTTTGATGCTTTTTTAACAACATATAAAAAAGAAACGCCTCCTGATCCCCCAACTCCTCCAGAGCCTCCTGTTGATGAAGGTGACTTTGTCCGTCCTTATCAACCTAATCCGGATTTAACTGATGCACAAAAAGCTCGAATGGAAGAGTTTGATACAATGCGTGCTAACGATATTCATTCTAAGTTATGTCAAGATGGTGACTATGAATTGTTGTTAGAATATGTTCGACAAAGAGAAGGATCTACTTTGTTGGGGCAGTCATATTATGATTCTACGGGAGCCTTGACAGAGGCCGGAAAAGCTAAAGAAGCTGAGATGATCAAAAAACTCGCTGAATTAGATACTTCTAAAAATACACTCGGAACCGTGATGGAAGAATTTCTTAATTTTTATGGAATTAAAGAACCTGGACCTCTTGCCGCAAATGGCTTAGTAGAAACAAGTGCTGTTATTAATGATATGTTAGCCGGTGCAACCAAAGAGATTGCTATTGGTGGTAATAAGTATGCAATTACTAACAATGGTAAAAACGGCAACGAATTGGCTTATGAAGTAAAAACCAATGAAAAAGGTGAAAAATATATTGCCATGACCGGTAATGATTGGCGCATCCAAGATATTTCGGGTATAAATCAAACAGATTATATTCAAATTATTGGTTCCAGAAACGAAGTTGATATGGCAATGGGTGATGATATTGCACATTTAATTGGTGAAGAAAACAGAGCCTTAATGGGTACAGGTAATGATAAAGTTTATATTGAAGGAGACGGAAACTTTACGGACTTGTGGCGTGGTGATGATAAACTGTTTAATATAAATGGTAACAACACTATGGGGCTTGGTTTTACCGGAAATGACAATTTCTATGTAGCAGGTGAAAATGTTATTGTAAATGGTGAATCTAATACCGGTATAGGTGATGGTTTGTATGAAGATGGCATTGTCGCTGGCTTTGGTATAGAAAATCAACCATTGACTCCTCCGGATTGGTTTAAAGACGCTACTACTGAAGCTCCGGAAATTTTTGAAATTACCGAAGATGGTGTTTTTGAATTTAATGGTATTAAATACGAAGTTTATAAAAAATTCGGAACACCAGCTTCAGATAAAATAACTTATTATAAAGATGAAAACGACAGAACAATTTTTGAGTCTGATGGTTGGAATATTACGGTTATTGAAGCTATGAATACAACCGGTGATAGAAATTATGCAAATGTTGTTATTACCGGAAACGGAAATTCTTATTTCGGTAGTAACGGAGAAGACATAGTTGAAGTCAGAGGTGATAAAAACAATATTCATGGTGATGCCAGTGATATTATGGGCGGAGATGATAAAATCTTTATAACATCAGGAACAAGTAACATCGTATATGGTGAAGCAGGTAATGATGAAGTGAATACTTCAACAAGCGGAAATATCTTTAATAAGGCTATTAAGGATGTTGAAATTTTGAATAAATCTTCGTTGGAAGAAGTTGTCGAAGAATATTCGTACTGGGATAAAGTAGAAACTCCAACAACATCTCATGTTTCAAAAATGAATTTGATAGCTGAAACTTTTGGTTTGTCTGAAGATACTGTCTTTACAGGCCTTAAAGAAAAAGATAATGCCTTGAGTATGGGTTTGGGTAATGATACCTATGTAGTAGATGTATATGATGATACAGGTAAAGTTAAATCTATTACGCAGAAAAAAAATGGTAATGTAGCTGAAGTTGCAGAATTTGTGTACAGTGGTGAATCAATGACAGCAACAATCAGAACAAATTATTCAAATAATACAACTTCTTTAGAAAATGTTCAGGGTTATAAAATAACAACGACATATGATGATGTTTCTTCTGATAATAAAAAACCTCAGGAAACGGTTAAAACAGATGATAATGGCAATGTAATGTTTAAACGGAGCTATGATTATAACGATAATCGAGTTTGGACAACATATGCAGACGGATCATATTCAATTGCGAAATATACTAACTTAAATAGTGATGATTCAATGTTGGAAAAAGTAGATTATTATAAACCGGACGGAACCTTGGATAAAACAGAAGAATTTGAGCCAACAAGTTCGGATAATGTAATTGATGATACTGTAGATGCTGAAACAAAACAAGAGCTTATTGATTTGTATAACAATACGAATGATCCGAAATTGAAAGAACAAATCAAAGAACAAGCAAGAGCATATGGTTTTGAAATTGAATGATTTTAGTAGTTGTGCTCTTACAAAAAGGGACAGACAACTTGCCTGTCCCTTTATTATTTTTCAATAGTTTTATTTAATTTCTTTTACCGCTGTTATAATTCTTTCTGCTGCTTGTTCAGGTGTTATATTTTCGCTTTCTCCGGTAGATCGAATTTTAAATTCAACCAGTCCTTCAGTAAGTGCTTTACCCGCTGTAATTCTAAATGGAAAACCAATTAAATCAGCATCTTTAAATTTTACTCCGGGACGTTCATCTCTATCATCAAGAACGACCTCAACGCCTGCGTCAGAAAGTTTTTTGTATAATTCTTCAGCTGTTTTCATTTGAAGTTCATCCCTGCAGTTTACAGGAACTATAATTGCGTGGTATGGAGCAATTGCAAGTGGTAATTTTATACCAAATTCGTCGTGATGACGTTCAACTGCAGCCGCAGCTGTTCTTGAAATTCCTATACCATAACAACCCATGATAAATGGTTTTTCTTTTCCTGTTTCATCGGTGTAGACTGCTTTCATAGCTTTTGAGTATTTTGTGCCAAGTTTGAAGATGTTTCCAACCTCAATACCACGAGTTACTTTTAGTGGCGCACCACATTGTGTGCAAATTTCACCTTCTTGAACAAGTCTGATATCTTCAATTTGAGCTGGAAGGTCTATTTCTTTGCCCCAGTTTGCCCCAACAAGGTGTTTTTCAGTTTCGTTACAACCAATTACAAAGTTTTTCAATTCAACTACGCTTTTGTCAGCAATAACTTTAACATCTTTAATACCGATAGGGCTGATATATCCTGCTTCACCTGTTTTGTTGTTATTAATCATAATTTCTTTAATTTCAGCAGATGAAGCGATGCGAATTTCATTTGCACCAACTGCATTTTGAAGTTTAATTTCTTCAATTGTTTTATCTCCGCGAACGAGAGACATAACATATTTTTTGTCAGCTACGTAAACAAGTGTTTTAACAATTGCAGACGGTTCAATTTTTAAGAAATCTGCAAGTTCTTCAATGGTTTTGCAGTTTGGTGTGTCAATTATTTCAGCTGTTTTAAAGCCTCCATCAATTTGTACTTGTGGAAGAATAGATATAGCGTGGTTTGAGTTTGCGCTGTAATCACATTTTTCGCAATAGAATACGTCGTTTTCTCCGGCATTATTTTCATTGTCACAGACAACCATAAATTCATGAGAAACACTGCCACCAATTGCTCCGGAATCAGATTGAACCATTTTTGTTTCAAGGCCGCAACGTTCAAAAATTCTTGTGTAAGCCTTAGCCATGTTTTCGTATTCTTTGTCGAGTCCCGCTTCATCTACATCAAAGCTGTAAGCGTCTTTCATTATAAATTCACGACCGCGGAGAAGTCCGAAACGCGGACGAACTTCGTCTCGAAATTTAGACTGAATTTGATATAAATTTACGGGCAATTGTTTGTAAGATTTTATACATTCACGAGCAATATAAGTTATGACCTCTTCGTGAGTTGGGCCAAGACACATTCCCCTGCCTTGACGGTCTTGAAGTCGCATAAGCTCTTTGCCATATACTTCCCAGCGCCCAGATTCTTGCCAAAGTTCTTCCGGTTGAACAAAAGGCATAAGAAGTTCTTGTGCTCCAGCTGCATCCATTTCTTCACGAACAATGGTTTCAACCTTTCTAAGTGTTCTCCACATCAAAGGAAGATAGTTGTATATTCCGCTTGATAAACGTCTGATGTATCCAGCTCTAACAAGAAGTTTGTGACTCATTACTTCTGCATCAGAAGGAAATTCTCTAAGGGTTTGTACAAACAATTTTGACATTTTCATGGGTGTAATTCCTTATTAATATATTTTTATGTTTAGATTTTAACATAAAAATCAAATTAAGAAGTATTCTCCCTTTTTTAAATGGTTAGATTAAAAAAATATAGTTTTGACGGATTTTAAAAAAACCGTTTATTACGGACAGTTTTTGATTTTTTTATTGTTTTTTTCTGCTTCTTTTTTTCGTTTTTTACGTCGCATTAAATCAACAAAAGCTTCTAACCTTGTTAAATATCCTGCTTTTCCCGTTTGTTCATCCATAATCAACGCCAAAATAGGAATTTCGCAATCTTCTCGCATTGATGGAAAAATGTTTTGAGAAATAATTTCCGGCATACAGGTAAACGGGCTTATATGGATAATTCCGTCTTTTCCTTGTTTATTTGCGAACATAACATCTGAAATACATTCGAGAGCATCGCCGCCAATATCTCTTTTTAAGTATGGTTTTGCCAATCTAAATGAACGCTCAAGATGAGTTTCTCCCTTTTTAAAACATTTTGGAATGATTGCATCTTTCAAAAAGCTTGAAATAGTGAGTGTTCTTCTGGTTTGTACTCCCATCTTTCCGAGCTCTCTTTCAATATTCTGATTGGAAAAATAATCCAAAACCAAGAAAATCTCGCCGGTTAAATCTACATATAAAATTTCTCGATTTTTTTCTATTTTTGTTTTTCTAATTTCTTCAATTGCTTTCTTTTTAGCTTTGTTTAATTCTCTTGAGGTGTCTGCTGCGTCTATAATTTTAAGCGCTCTGTTAAACGCTCTTTCAGCAGAGCCCGGCACAATTTCTCTTGCTCTGTAGTAGGAAAAAGTTTTTTCAAGTCTATCTAAAACAAAAACTTTTCTAACAGCAATATTTATAGCTCTAATAATAGGGATAGGATTTTTCACACCTGTTAATTCGGTTAAAAAGCGATACATTCCTTTAAAGCCATCATACAACTGCAATTCAATATAATTTGCCTCATAGCCTAAGTCTGCAAGAGCGTGTTTAATACTACTGCCATACTCACCCAAACGACAAATCCCCGGAGAGGTAATCATTGCAACATAGTCAGCCCCGCCTTCTATTGCTTCAATAAAATTTCCTAAAATTAATTTATATGGTAAACAAATTGCTTCCGGACTGTTTTTAGTACCAAGCGACAAGGTTTTTTTACTTGTATAAGGAGGAACAAAAGGTTCAACACCCATTTTGCGCAATGCAGCAGACCACACAATAGAAATTGTTCCCATGTGAGGAAATGCTACTTTTATTTTTCTTTTTTGCATTTTTTCGGCCATTATACGATAACCTTTTTATTTATGCTTTTAAGATATATCCGCCATTGCTTGCATTTTCAAGCGCATCTTCATTGATTTTGTTTCTGAGATTTTTAATATATTTGTAAACATAATCTCTTGGTAAATCAAGTAATTCTGCTAAATCTTTTGCATAAACAATAGAATTTTTGTGAGCAAGGAAATGGTCAAAAACCATTTGTTCTCTTTCTGTTAAAGCTTTCTTAAAAGTAACTTTTACGGAAGAATTCAAGACGGGCGTTTCAACTTTAACTGTTTCAGATGCCGGTTTACTTGCTTGCACTTCTTTTTTTACTGTTACTTTTACATTTTTCGGTTCTTTTATAATTGTTTGGCCTAAATTTTCTTTTTTTGTTTCAAATTTTGTACTTGTAAGTTCACGCTCTCTTGCGAATGCTTTTTGAGCAATTGTAGTGATTTTTTCAGTCTTAATTCTGTATGTATCATCAACAAGCCTTGGTTCTCTTTCAAGGACGATGTCTACAATATCTCTTGTTTCTTTTTCTTCATTAATAACCTTCCCAAGTCTGGCAGCAAATTCCTCTAAGGTGATTTTTTCTAGTGAGCTTCTCCATTGTCTTACTTCTTCTTTGCTCAAATATTCTGGCATTTTTATCTCCTTGACACTCAATTTGATACAACTAAATTCTCAACAAATTATTATTCTTTGATTATAGTAAAAAATTTTATAAAAAAACAGTTAATTCGCAAAATTTTTAACAATTTAAACAAAATTTTAGAAAGATTTACAAATAACAATTAAAGCTTGACTAATAACTTTATTTGTTAATTGAAAAAAATATCTGAATTTATATATAAATAACTTTATTTTTTAAAAACAAGCCCAATTGTTACAAATCTTAAAAATGTACGTCTGGGGCAAAAGACATGTACCATGCATGTTTTCATGTTTTTTTTCACCGAAACCATGTGTTTGTGCATGATTTGAGGGTGTAAATGTCCTGTATCCCAATACAGGTTTTAATTTACACTTTTGTAATATTTCTTCATGATTGTATTGTAAATGAAATGTTTGTGACTATAATTAAATTAAAGCCTTGTTGAGATTGAGTTTTCAAAGCATGGCAAAGGGAGAATGTTAGTATCGTTGATTTACAGGGGAACCTGATAAATTAATATAATTGGGAGGTTATATTAAAGTGTTACGTAATAGAGGTATGGGAAGAGCCGTAGCTGTCAGAAGATGGACAAACACCGCTCTTGAATGTTATAAAAGAGGTTGCGTTTGTGACGGATGTTTTTATTCTGATTTTTTCAACGGAAGTTCACAAAAATGTCAAATGAAGGCATCTGTTCTTGAATTGGTTAGAGT
This sequence comes from Candidatus Gastranaerophilaceae bacterium, assembly GCA_045636305.1. Lineage (GTDB taxonomy): Bacteria > Cyanobacteriota > Vampirovibrionia > Gastranaerophilales > Gastranaerophilaceae > RGIG2134. Next base: position 13,482 of record JAZTXF010000119.1, read on the forward strand.
TTTAGGAAAACCTGACGTAGAGCTGCAACAACTATTATCTGAATAATCAAAGATTATTAAATATTGACAGAGGAACTAATTTTGCGACATTTGTGAGATTAACTTCTTCTATGCTTAATGGAGTGGATGAGTTTTTATTTATTATTCTTATTATTTTGGCGACAGAAATGCCGCCATTATTATTCTCTATGACACATTGATTGTTTATATCAAAAAGATGCACATTTCCTTCTGTATTTTGGTTTGCACAAGTTATTTCCACCCACATTGTTTCTTTTTCTTTATTATTTAGCCCTACAAAAATAGAATAATCTTCCGGTCCATTCTCGCTCAAAAGTTCAATCTCCGCACCATTTTTATCAAAAATTAAAGTCGGTGCAATATACTGAAATTGGTTTTCTATCGAAAAAGTTGCATCAACAGATAATGGTATTTTCTTTATCTGCGCCGCTGACTGAGCTTGCAATTCCACGGTATTTATCCCCAGAGCACTCAAAAAAAATGTTTGTGCATATGCTTTTGTTTTAATATAAACGGCCTTTTGTTCTTCTTTAAAACTTATTTCTTCAAGTTTTGCCGTTTGATTCTTTGCGACTTGATAATACGACAAAAAAGATTTAACAATATTTTCAGCGTCTTCAACTGTTTCAGAATCAACAGCTACAAAAACTGCATTCTCAGTTACATTTTGCAGTTGAAGTCTTGTTGTAATAATAGCTGAAAAATCTATTGCAAAACCGCAAAAAACAAAGAAAACAATAAAAAAAGCTATTACAGAAACAAGAGCACTACCTTTTTTCATATTACGGCTCCTCCTCTTCAACTGCTTGAGTTTGAATCATTTCAACTTGGGCCGCAGACAAAGCATTCTCATATCCTGTTAAATCTAAACCTTTAAAAGGTAAAACCGTAACTGCTGACATATTCAAATTTTTTAAAGCCGGCAAAAAGACAAATTTAAAATCGGGATTATATGTATATTTTGTAATTATAGTCGGATATGTTTCAATCGTTATTAAATTTGTTTCAAGAGAGTTAAGATTTGGAATTTTGTTATTTTTAAGTTCTTCTTTTATATAGCTTTCTATTGCCTGATCAAATGTTTCTTTTTCGCTATCTGTACTAATATTTTCTAAATATGCAAAAGCAGCGGACTTTGTAGCGTTTGTCAAAACCAAGTTGGCATTAAAGGCAAAAGCAAATTCCGTTAAAATTACAAAAAATATAATTAACAGAGGCAAAACCAGTATAAACTCCATAATTTGTTGTGCGTTTTTCTTTTTCATTCTTGTTTGCCTTTGTTGCTTTCCATCTGCCGCTGTTTGATAAAGGTCTGCACATCCTGAGGCATTTGAATATTTTGTATGCTAAACATATATTTTTTTAAATCTGCAATATTTTGTTGCTCCTCAAGTAAATCTTTTTGGGGGATATTAATAGAATCTTTTACAGTTTCAAACTGTGATTTTGCTTGCTTTTTAGATATTTTTAAAATTATTTCATCTAAATCTGCAGTGGCTAAAGAATATTTAGCAGCAATTTCTTTTGGCGTTGCTCCATGTGGTAATCTATAAAGCCACAAAAGAGTTTGAATATCACTTTTGCCTATTTGTGTAACTCCGTATTTGTGCGGGGTGTACATTATATCTGTTGTAAAAGGACTATGTCCAAGCCCCAAGGCATGTCCTATTTCGTGCACAATAGTATGATAAACTTCATCTTCGTGCATATATTTTTGGCAAACATAACCGTCTGAAATTCCAATTTCAATTTCCGCAGAGTAATATCTGTAAGTATCATCATGAAGCCAAGTACAATTTCCTAATGATTCTCTGTTCACTCTTCTCCATGTTAGGTTTATTTGAGAATCATATAATGCTCTTACAACATTAAATTTTATTATTCCACCTGAAACTCTTTCCCATTCACGCAAAGCTTTCATAACCATGGCATGATATTTTTCAGATTGGTGCACTACTGAATAAAATTGACAAGGCGCAATATAAACTTTTATTGGCATACTGTTTAATGACCAACGTGCAATTCTTCCTTTATTTAAACTTTGTTGTAAGTACGTAAATTTACTCATAATCTTATTAAAATTTAGCATATAATTTCAAGTTATTCAATTTGGCTTAAAGTATCGCAATATTTTGACTTAGCCATGATTGACAATGTCGTTTGTCTGGGTTAAATTAACTATACTTGTATTAGATAGGTTGATTGTCCCTAAATGCTTGAAAAAAGCTGCAATCCCTTAAAAATGAAAGGAAAAATTATGTACGCAATAGTAGAAACAGGCGGAAAACAGTATCCAATGACAGAAGGAAGATATGTAGATATCGAGCTTCTTGAAGATGCAAAAGATTCAAAAGTAGTTTTTGATAAAATCGTTATGTTAGTTAACGGAAAAAAATCAAAAGTTGGTCAACCATACGTTGAAAAAGCAACTGTAGAAGGTACTATAATTGCACACGATAGAGATAAAAAAGTTATCGTTTACAAACAAAGACCTAAAAAAGGCTACAGAAGAAAACAAGGTCACAGACAAGGTTTTACAAGAGTAATGATTAACAAAATCAGAACTACAGCTTCAAAAGCAGCTAAAACCGAAGAAACGACTGAAGAATAGAAAACAATTATCATAAGGAGATAAAATCATGGCTCATAAGAAGGGTGTCGGTTCTACAAAGAACGGTAGAGATTCGGAAAGTAAGCGACTCGGCGTAAAAAAATACGGCGGTGAATCTGTTTTGGCGGGTAATATTCTTGTTCGCCAAAGAGGAACTAAAATTCACCCAGGTGTTAACGTAGGTATTGGTTCAGATGATACTTTGTTTGCACTTATTGACGGTGTTGTTAAATTTGAACCTCACAGAAGAACCAGAAAACAAGTTAGCGTTTACGCTCAATAGTTTTCTTAAAATTATAAAAAAGCCACCTATAGCGGGTGGCTTTTTGCATGAAAAAAGTGAGCATTATTCCAACTAGCATTTTCTACCATTCTGAAAACGAACGAAACAGATTGCGACAAAACTACGAAAATAAGGCTGATTTTTTTCAAGATGATATATTTATTAGACTAAACACTTCACAAGTATTAAAAATACTGTTATAATGAAAAAGTATATAATAATTGGAGGTGTTTTTTATGATGTTCGACAGCTATATTATTAGTGATATTAAGACCTCTCTTTCTATGCCTTTAGCTTGCCCCCCCCCCCGAAAACTAAAGCATAGCAAGGGTTTTAAGGACTTTAAAGGTTTTTCTCTTGCAGAAACCCTTATTACTTTAACAATCATTGGTGTTGTTGCGGCTTTAACTATTCCTAATTTGTTAAATAAATATACTAAGCATACTTATGTTGTTGGGCTTAAAAAAGCCTACTCTCAATTACAAAATGCTATGAAAATGATTCCTATCACAGAGGGTTGCTCAGCAGGAGATTACGACTGTGCAATTCAAGAAATGAATAAAAAGTTTGAAATTATTGTCAACGGAATACATGGGGAAACAACTGAAGAAACAGATGCCGGCAAAACAAAAGCCTACATTTTTTCTAAACAATTCAAAGTACAGAAATTATGTTTAGACATTGCTAACGATTGTCCAGAAATTGATTATATAATCAACGAAGAGATGGGAGACAATACCAGTGGATTTATAACCAATGATGGAATGATTTTTTCTTTTTCTGATAATAATAATTGGGATAGTTACATAGACATAAATGGTAAAAAAGGACCAAATAAAATAGGCCGAGATATTTTTACTTTTTATGTTGCAAATATTGATGTAAATTATGATGGTAAAATTGTACCAACAGGCTCAAAATTAACTGAAGCAATAGGAGCTGGTTATTGGAAAACTAGTCAAAATTGCACAACTGAGAAAGTAAATAAAAATCAATATGGTACTTATATCTGTACTGGTCGTGT
>JAZTXF010000120.1:0-3159 GCA_045636305.1 Candidatus Gastranaerophilaceae bacterium
AACATAAAGTATTTTTTAAATATACCGACAAAAATAATGTAGGAAAAATAAAGGGATATAAAAATGAATAATTATGAAAATTTTAAAAATGCAATAATGATAAGTAAACAAAAAGATTTTGTTTCTCTTAAAAAAGAAATAAAAGTGGTAGAAAAGGCTATTGAAGATTTTCTTGAAAAAGCATTGGAATGTACTGCTGTTATGTCTGAAAAAGATTTTAATTTATCTATGATGTAACTAAATAAATTTTTGATTAAATTTATTTTCAAAACCTTTTTTTATACCATAAATTAATTCTTCTAAACTTATATTACAATTAATCTCCTTTAAAAAAGTTATTTCATGACTAAAAGTATTTTCATGAAATAATTTTTTTATGAGCTCAAAATCAACATCAATTAATATAGCTCCATGTTGTAAAATATAACCGGATTTTCTAACCTGCGCAGAACCTATAATTTTTTTATTTTTATAACTCAAATCTGCACCTGTAGAAAGTGACATACAATATTGAGGTTGTGTTTTTATTTTTTTATTTTCAGGAAAACCAACATCTATACCTAACTCCTTCATCCCTAAAACCAAAGCTCCGGATATTTCTTTATAAGAAAGAGAAACACTTTCTTTTGCTTCTAAAAAAGAAACAGGACAAACAAAGCTATAAGTAAGTTCTTTGTCATGCAATAACGCTCTTCCACCTGTAGCACGTCTAACAACATCTATATTATTTTCCTTACAAACAGAATAATCAATATTATCTATTTGATTTCTACCTAAAGAAATACATGCCGGACTCCATCCATAAAATCTTAAAACAGGTTCTTTTGTTCCATTTTTAATACTTTCTTCAAGTATATTATTATCAAAATTCATGTTGTATAAACCTGAATTTACACTATATGTAATAAATTTACCCATAACTAATCCAATATTACAGTACCGGAATTTTCTACTTTTAAAACCTGAACATCAGATTTTACATTCAATTCTAACCAAGTATTTTTAACAATTTCTTTAATTTTTTCGTCTGAATTTCCTTTAGTTATAACAAGAATAGACGGTCCTGCACCACTTAAAACACAACCTAAAACATCTTGTTCTTCCTTTAAATTTTCAATAATTTCATTCAAACCGGGAACTAATTTCATTCTATATGGTTGATGAATTTTATCTGTCAAAGCTAATTTCATTAATTCTTCATCTTTTGTAGCCACTGCTTGAACAAACATAGAACAACGTTTTGTATTAAAAATGACATCTTTTAATGGTATTTCTTTCGGAATTACAGAACGAGCAATATCAGTAGAAAGCTCAAAATCAGGAATACATACCATTATTTTCCAATCTTGAGGCCAATCTAATTTACGATAAATTACGCTTCCGTCATCTTCTAAAGAAGAAATAACTACACCACCAACAATAGCAGGAGTAACATTATCAGGATGTCCCTCTAATTCAGCGGCAATTGATAATAAAGCAGCTTCATCCGCAGGTCTTCCCAAAAGCTCATTTGCAGCAAATAATCCTCCAACAATAACAGAAGAAGAACTTCCCAACCCTCTTGTTATAGGTATATCTGAATCAATTGTTATTTTCAATTCACTGGGAGTTTGTCCTACAGAATTATACAAAAGTTCAACAGCTTTATAAACAAGATTTTCTTTATCTGTCGGTATTGATAATATATCCAATTCATCTTGTGAATTAGATAAAATATCTATTTCTATACCTGTTCCCGGCATAACTGTTTCTTCTATTGTTATTCTGTTATAAATAGGTAAAGCCATACCAAAACAATCAAATCCCGGTCCTAAATTAGCACTTGTTGCCGGAACTCTAACCGTAACTTTCATTTTTCATCCTCTTATCTTATTTGAATTGGCATTATTAAACATAAATAATCATCTTCTGATTCTGGTTTAAATATAGTAGCAGACAAACTACCACCTAAACCAACTTTTACATTCTTACTTTCCATAATTTTTAAAGAATCAAGTACATATTTATAATTAAATGCTATTACTAATTCTTCATTATCAGAAAATTCTATTGAAATAACATCTTCAGAAGCACCTGTTTCAGGAGTATCTGCTTTTAATGTCAAAGACTCTTTATTAAAAGTAAATTTAATAATATTTGTTCTTTCATTAACCATTACAGAAACTCTTTCTAAAGCATTTATAATTTCTTCTCTTTTAATAACAGCTTCTTTAGAAAAAGATGTTGGTATAAGTTGTTTATATGGAGGATATTCTCCATCCAAAAGTCTGGAAGAAAGAATAACAGAATTTGTTTTAATTATTATACGTGAATTTTCCGCATAAATATCCAAAACAGTATCATTAACCAACGAAACTATTCTCAAAACCTCTTGTAATGTTCTTGAAGGAATAACAAAAGATTTTTTCTTATCTTCATCATTTTTTATAACTTCAATAATTCTGGTAAGTCTATTACCATCAGTAGCAGCCATTTCTAATTTTGTTCCATCTATAGAACAAAAAACACCACTTATAATATTTCTATTTTCATAATTTGCTGCAGCATAAACCGTATGTTTTATACCTTTAACAAAAGGTGAAACTTCAATTTCAAAAGATTCTTTATTTTCAATATCTTCTTTTCTTACAACAGGAGGAAATTCACTTGCTGAAATACCAACTAATTCAAATTTAGAATTTCCACAAGAAATACTTGCTACATTTGTATTTAAATCTATATTAAAAATAACAGGTTTTTCAGGTAAACGAGAAACAATATCACTTAATTTTTTAGCAGGAAGAGTTATAGAACCTTCTTTTTCTATTACCGCTGTTGTTGATGCAACAATTGATAAATCTAAATCTGTTGCTGAAAATTGTACTTCATTATCTTTTGTTTCAATCAAAATATTAGATAAAACAGGTTGTATACCTTTTGATAAACTTGCTTTTTCTACAATTCTCAAATTATTCAACAAAGATTCTTTTTCTATTGTAAAAATCATTTTTCACCTCATTTTTATATGATTATTTATATCTTCTTTATATTTTCCAAAAAGCTCTTCGTATTCTTTGATGTCCATGCATTTACCTCGCCATTTAAAATTCGCCTTTTATTCCAGTCACGGCTTTTCATCCCACAGCGGTTCACCGCAATACGGACAAAAATTCCAACCAA
>JAZTXF010000121.1:0-16093 GCA_045636305.1 Candidatus Gastranaerophilaceae bacterium
TTGGGATTTTTCAAGACTTGTTAAAATGGACAAAGACCTACTAAGAATCGCAATTGCAGAGCTTCTTTATGTTAAAGATGCACCTGATAAAGTTGTTATTGATGAAGCGTTAGAATTAGCTAAAAAATATTCAACAGAAGACAGTGCAGCTTTTATTAACGGTATATTGGCAAAAATCGTCGAATTAAAAAAACATTTAGTATAAGAAAATATGGTTTTTAACTTTTTTAAAAAAGATAAAAATGAACGTCCTGAAAATCAATCTCTTGTCCAAGAACAGGGCAAGGGCTTTTGGGGAATTTCTGTTGATAATCTAAAAAAAGTTGTTTCTAATACAGCTCAATCATTGGTTAATAATGTAATTAACCAATTTGAAGACGCGGAAGAACTAAATGACTTCATTTTAGATGATATGGAAGATGCTCTTATAAAAGCTGATTTGGGTGTTAGTGTAGCAACCGATATTGTCGACACACTAAGAAAAAGAAATGAAATAAACCCCTCTAAAGTTCGAGAGTATTTGCAAGACTCTTTTTCTAAAATACTATCCAATGCAGGCTCAACAGAGCTTTCATATAAAGAAAATGAATTAAATATTTATTTCATAACAGGAGTAAACGGAGCAGGCAAAACCACCTTAATAGGAAAACTTGCAAATAAATTCAAACAAGAAGGTAAAAAAGTTTTAATAGCCGCAGGAGATACATTCAGAGCTGCAGCAGAAGAACAATTAAATATATGGAGCGAACGTGCGCAAGCTGATATTGTGCGCAAAGACGGCGCCGACCCTGCTGCGGTTGTGTATGATGCAATACAAAAAAGTAAAAATGAAAGCTATGATGTGCTTTTAATTGATACTGCCGGCAGGCTGCAAAATAAATTTAATTTGATGCAAGAATTATCTAAAATTAAAGCAGTTATAGATAAGAATGCTCCTGATAACTTACGAGAATGTATGTTAGTTTTGGATGCGAATACAGGTCAAAACGGCCTGTCCCAAGCAAAAGTTTTTTCTGAAGCGGTGAATTTAACATCTATTGCCCTAACAAAGCTAGACGGCTCCGCTAAAGGCGGTATTATTATAAGCGTTGCAAAAGAAATGAAATTGCCCGTAAAATTGATTGGTGTTGGTGAAAAAATGGAAGATTTGAGAACATTCAACAGTTCAGATTTTATTGCAGCTTTATTTTGATAATAAGATTAAAACACAAAAAAACTCCGAGAAAATTCTCGGAGTTTTTTTGTTATGAATCTTTTTTGTTTGAATGCATTGCTCGTTTTAACAGGTAAAGCGCTGTAAAAGTTAACGCGGTTGCCAGCGATGTTTTTGCTATCCCTTTTTTTGAAATTTTTCCGGATTTAACAATTTCATCCATATTCTGACGATAATTAAAATACATTTTTATCAATTTATTTACAATCTTTTTAGGTACGGAAGAAATTGCATTTATAACCTTTTTAAATCCTGTAGCCTCAACTTGTTGTTTTGCTTTATTTAAAGCTGATTTTTGGATTAAATATGCCGTTCCGGCTCCTATAGCAGCGCCTGATGCTCCAACTAGAGCAATCTTTTTCGCTGGAGTCATATTTGCTGATGAAACTGATGTTATAGCCATGTTTTACCCTTTCAAATTGTATTGATTAGATAACATTTAAATAATTTTTTTTTTGCTATTATTTTAACAAATATTAAAACAATTCTCAATATTAAAAAAAAGTTGCACCTGATGTTTGGTTTTGTGTTAAAATAAAGCTATTAAAGAGGGGAAAATGGATGAAAAAAGAACTTTTGTTTATGGGGCCGCCTGCAAGCGGAAAAGGTACACAAACTCACAGGTTAGCACAAGAAACAGGACTACCTCATATTGATACAGGCTCACTTTTAAGAGCGGCAATCAATAAAGGAACAGAAGCAGGTCTTATCGCTAAATCTTTTATTGATAAAGGACAACTTGCACCTATAGAAATTGTTGCAAGAATTATTAAAGAACGTTTAATGGAAAAAGATTGCCAAGATGGCTTTATACTGGATGGATTTCCAAGAAGTATGGAACAAGCATTAGCGCTGGACGAAATAAAAAAAGAAATAGATGCAGGAATTGACGTTGATTTTAAGGTTATAAACTTTGAAATACCTGAAGACGCTTTATTAGAAAGAATTGTGAACAGAGTTTCCTGTCCCGCCTGTGGAGAAATTTACAACAAAAAATTTACGCCACCACAAAAAGACGGAATTTGCGATAAATGCCAAACAACATTAACACAACGCAAAGATGATACAGAAGAAGTTGCAAAATCAAGATTTGCCACTTACCATAAAGAAACTGAACCTTTAATAAAATTTTATAACGACAGAAATGAGTTAATAGGACTCGATGCCAGTGGTTCAAGTAATGAAATATATGCCAAAATTAAGGAAATAATTTAATGATTACAAAAAAATCTCGTGAAGAAATTAAATTAATGAAAATAGCGGGGAGTATTGTTGCTCAAGTGCATAAAGCAATGGAAACAGCTATTAGTCCTGGGGTTTCCACCCAAGAGTTGGATGAACTTGCTTATGATATTATCAAAAAGAATAAAGCAATTCCAACATTTAAAGGCTATCACGGTTTTCCGGCAACAATTTGCGCATCAATAAATGACGAAGTCGTTCATGGCATACCATCAGAAAAGAGAATTCTAAAAGAAGGAGATATCGTTTCAATAGATGTAGGAGCTACTTTTCGAGGACTCGTAGGCGATGGAGCTTGGACTTATGCGGTCGGTGAAATTTCTGAAGACAAAAAACGCCTATTAGAAGGAACCGAAAAATCTTTACTTGCTGCAATTGATAAAATGCGTACCGGCAACACTCTAAATGATGTTGGCGGAGCAATTGAAGATGTAGCAAAAGAATACAACTTAGGAATTGTACGTCAATACGGAGGACACGGAGTTGGTCGTCAAATGCATGAAGAACCGTTTGTATTCAACTATAGAACAGGCAATGATACCGTTTTAAAACCGGGAATGACAATAGCAATTGAACCAATGCTAAATCTAGGCGGAGACGATGTATATGAACACGATGACGGATGGACAGTTTCAACCATTGACAAATCTGCATCAGCTCACTTTGAACATACTATTTTAGTTACTGAAGATGAGCCGGTCATATTAACAAAACTTGATTAACATATATTGAATTATATGGAGGGGACATGAAAAAAACGTTTAATATCTTTTTAAGTGCAATAATAATTGGATTAACCTTTGTTGCATCAGCAAACTCAATGATATTACCACAAAAACAATACCAAGCTAATGTACAGTCAAAACGTCTATCTCAAGGAACAACACTAAGACTGCAAATGATGGACCCTACTTCAACAACTGAATCAACTCAAGGAGACATGTTTCAAGGAATGTTGGTAGAAGATAAAGTTTCAGAAGGGATAATGATTCTCCCCAAAGGAACAATTTTTAGAGGAACAGTAGATAAAATTACCCCGAGCAAAAGACTTTCTCGCGGAGCTATTTTATATTTGAGTCTTGATCATGTAGTTACCCCAACCGGTCGTCAAATCCCCGTTAAAACATCTTTATTGAGTAACGGAATTGTTTTAACAACAGACGGAGGAATAAAAGCAGGAGGAAATTATGGATATGCCCTTCAAAGAAACTGGGATAATACAACCAACATAATAGAGAATTGTATAGATTGGGGATTGGATATTGGAGATAAAGCTTTAAGCGGTTGGCCGAAATACCTAACTGTTCCAATCGGAGCGACTGCAGGTGTAATTGGAGGTTTCACTTATTACATTGGCGATGCAATTGTAGATTTATTTAAGAAAGGCGGAGATGTTACTTTTCATCAAGGTTCAGAAGTCGATTTTATCTTGATGGATTCAGTAGATATTCCGGTTCATTAACATGTTTTATTTAACTAATTTAAAAACAGAAAAACGAATAGCCTCATTGTTGAGAAAAAACAAATGGCAATTATGTATAGCGGAATCTTGCACAGGCGGATTAGTAAGTTCCAGAATGACAGATTTGGCTGGTAGCTCTGAGTTTATATCGTCTAATTTTGTCACTTACTCAAATGAAGCAAAAATAAAGTATTTAAATGTTTCTCAAGAAACACTTGAAAATTTTGGAGCAGTAAGCGAACAAACTGCAAAAGAAATGGTCTGTGGCTTGATGATACAAACAAACTGCGATGTAGCTTTAGCCACAACTGGAATTGCTGGTCCAACAGGAGGAACTGAAGATAAACCTATTGGAACTATATATGTAGGAGTAAAAATTAAAGATTTAGTGTGCGTACAAAGATTTAATTTAAACCCTAAATATACGAGAACAAGAATGAAACGCAAATTTACAAAACAAGCTTTAGAGTTTTTGTTAGAACAATTAACTAAAGCATAAAATTAATTCATATTAGCAGAAACAATTATAACAGGAGGAAATAGAGTGAACGTTTTTTGTGCAGTAAGAAATTCTTTTGGAGTAGTGTGGAAAAATCTAATTTTAGTACAACCTTTTATTTTATTCTTATTAGTTTTTTCCATATTATCGGGAGGCTTATCGAGAGTCCAATCCAGCCCATTATATTTCTTTATTTTTTCCACTCTCCTGTTACTTTTGATAATTGCTTTTTTATCAGGTTGGTTTTATATGGCAAAAAAAACAATAGCGTTTGAAATGTGCGAAAATTTGTCACCAGAAGAAAAAGCCGTTAAATCTTTTGGATTAATCAAACATTTTTTACCCGGTGTTGGTGAATATTTTCTTCCGATGCTGGGTTTTGGTATTTTTTATTTAATAATCTTTTTAGGAGTTTCTTTGTGCACTTTTAAACTGGGAATGACATTGATTGGTGCTCCAAATTTTGACTTAACAGCCATTAATGCTGCGGCTACAGATGCTGCAAAATTACAAGCATATTTTGCGTCTTTGCCAACAGAACAAACTAAGACTTTGGCTTATTGGTTTATGTTAGTTTCTTCTACCGGAATGCTATTTCAATTTGTTACCACCTGGTGGCTTCCTGCATTATTTTACAATACTAAAAACCCATTTAAGGCTTTAGGGCATGGATTAAAATTCCTATCTAAACATTTTCTTGGCTCAATATGCGTATATTTTGTATTAGGCATCTTGAACTTTATTGTATCTTTTGTTAATTCAGCTTTAACCGGAAACATAATATTTGCATTAATTGGTTTACTATTATTTTTCTATTACGCAACGTATTATGTTGTGTTATTATTTTTATACTATGGACAAAACGGAGAAAGCTCAACCAAAGATTATATCAATAGCGGGAACGACTGCGACGGGCAAAAGCTCGCTGGCGGTGAATCTGGCACAGAAGATTAACGGTGAAATAATATCCGCCGATTCAAGACAAGTTTATCGCGGCTTTGATATTGCTACAGCAAAAATTTCAAAAGAAGAAATGGGTGGCATAAAACATCACTTAATTGATGTTTTAGAGCCAGAAGAAGAGTTTTCTGCAGGAGTTTTTGTTGATATGGCAAAAAAAAATATTAATAAAATCATTAACAATGGGAAAACACCTATTATTGCAGGTGGAACTGGGCTTTATTTAAAACTGCTTGATGGTATTGATATGCCCAAAGGTGAACCTGATAAAAAATTACGTGAAGAATTGCAAAAACAACTTGAAGAAAAAGGTTCAAAATTTTTATACAACAGACTATGTTCATTAGATGCAACTTTTGCTGAAAAAATCCACGTCAATGATACATACAAAGTCATGCGTTCTATAGAAATATTGGAACAATCAAAAACAACTATGCAAGAATCTCGAGGCAAAAAAGAAAAAGAATTCCATATACTAAAAATTGTTTTATCTGCAAAAGATAGACAATTTATTTATGATAGAATTAACGCCAGAGTTGATTTAATGGTGAAGCAAGGATTAGAAAAAGAAGCTAGATTTTTTTATGAAAAAAAACCTAATTTAAAATCTTTTAACAACACTATTGGTTATCAAGAATTTATTCCTTATTTTAAAGGTGAATATTCATTGTCAGAAGCAATAGAAAAAATCAAACAAAATACAAGACGATATGCAAAAAGACAATTAACATGGTTTCGCGCACAAGAAGATATTCATTGGTTTTATATAGACGAACTTACGCCCCAACAAATTGAGGCGCAAGTTCTTGAACTCTATCATAATTTTTAATTTTGTGATTTTTCTTTAATTAACAAAGCACAAAATGCCGCTATCAATAAAAGTATTCCGCCTATTAAGAAAGAATATTCCCAGTGGTGATTGATTAGTCCGTTACCTAAATCAATTGTGCAATTATTGATATACCATGCCATTACGGTACAAACTAAAACTTGTGGCCCCGCAATAAAGATATTGAATATACCCATTATAGAACCTTCAGAACCTGGTTTAATATGTTCTGACAACATAGCAAAAGGCAAAGCAAGGATACTTGCCCAACCTATACCGGCAATTGCCATAAAAATCATAACTTCGGTTTTATCCGTTGTTGCAGCAAGTCCAAAGAAAGTCATTGCCATTATTACAAGTGATGCAATATGCACTTTTTTATTGCCTAATTTTGAAGATAATATGCCAATAGGAATTGAAACTATAAAACAAATAAGGTTGAATATAGCAAACCCGATTGACGAGTAATTTGTGGCATCAATAGTCGCTTGAGCATATTGTTCTTTTGCTACTTCAGAAAGTGAAGTGGTATCAGGAACCCCAAACACATTGTGTACCGCAAATTGAGTAAAAAAGATCATTAAACTCATAACACCAAGCCACGTAAAAAATTGCATTGTGCATATTTTAAAGACATCAGGTGATGCTTTAAAAAACTCTTTTAAATTATCAACAAAAGTCGTTTTTTCTTGCTGCGGTTGATTTTCTATCTTGCTAATTTTACGTTCACTTGTAGTTATACACGTCCAAATCATTGCTAGAGAAAAAGCAAGCGCTGCCATAATAAACTGAGCCTTAATAGACATTTGATAGCCAAAAGCCCAATTCAAAAATGGTGCAGTACCTGCAGCTATTACAGAACCAAGCCCAATAGCAAAACTCAAATAAGAATTAGCGATCGAGTGTTGTTCTGAAGGGATATTGTCTGGAATAAGCGCTCTATATGGTCCTTGCGCAGCATTAACACAAGCATCTATAACCCATATCATAATTGCAGCAATCAACAATCCAGTCCAAACTGGCAAATCAAGATGCAAAAATTTAGATATATTTTCAGCAATAGCACCACTTTGTGGAAATATCCATAAAGCAACTGATGCGAATAACGCCCCCAATAACAAGTAAGGACGTCTGCGGCCAAACCTTGTTTCTGTATTATCAGATATCGCACCAATAATTGGTTGAACTATCATCCCAGAAACAGGCCCTGCAAGCCATATTAAGCCAAAAAGCAAAGGCGATGCCCCAAGTCCTTCTGTTACTGGACCGGAAAGTATAATTCTCATCTGCCAAGCAAATTGCAAACCAAAAAATCCAAGACAGAAATTTAATAATTGAGCTGTCGAGAATTTTCTTAATTCTTGATTGTTTTCCATTTTATTCCTCCAGATTATTTTTCTTCATTTTATCACAAATTGTAGTATAATGTAATTATGTTGAATGGGAAAAAGATAGTTGTAATAATGCCTGCTTATAATGCAGAAAAAACATTAGAACAAACATATTCTGAAATATGTTTTTCTATGGTAGATGAAGTTATTTTAACCGACGATAATTCTTACGATAACACCAAAGAAGTTGCAAAGATCTTAAACATTACAACCATTCAACATTCAGAAAACAAGGGGTACGGGGCTAACCAAAAATCTTGTTATAAAGCCGCTTTACAAAGCGAAGCAGATATTATTATAATGCTTCATCCCGATTACCAATATAGCCCAAAGCTTGTACCTGCAATAGCTTCAATGATGGCATATGGGGAATATGATGCGGTGATTGCTTCTCGAATGCTTTCAAACTCTGCTCTCAAAGGTGGAATGCCACTTTATAAATACATAGCAAACAAGTTTCTCACGTCTTTTCAAAACTTTATGCTTGGTGAAAAATTATCTGAATACCATACTGGTTTTCGTGGTTTTACAAGAGAAATTTTAGAGAAACTACCACTAGAAGCCTGCGACAATGATTTTATTTTTGATAATGAAATGTTAGCACTTATTTATTATCATAAATTTAAAATTGGAGAAGTTTCATGTCCTACAAAATATTTTCCAGAAGCATCTTCTATAAATTTATCTAGGAGTATAAAATATGGGCTTGGCGTTTTACGAGTCAGTTTTTTATACACACTAGCACGAGCTGGTATTTATAAATCTAAAATATTCAAACAAAATGCCAAAAAATTAAATTATCAAGAAGAGTTGAATTATTATTACAAAAAAACTGTTTAATCCAACAATTTACCTTCTTTTATTTTTAATATATCTACTTTTTCTAAATAACTTTCTTTAAATTGCAAAGTATCAACAGATGTGATTATAGTTTGTATATTTGAACCAATTGCATCCAATAAATACCCTTGCCTAATATCATCAAGCTCTGCCAAAACATCATCTAGCAAAAGAATCGGTTTTTCATTTATTTTATCTTCTATAAGTAATAATTCAGATAATTTCAGAGACAAAACAATAGTCCTTTGCTGACCTTGAGAAGCATATTTTTTGGAATCTATATTATTGATAAAAAAGGAAAGATCATCTCTATGCGGGCCAACAAGAGCCATTCCCCTAATTATTTCTTCTTTTTTTCGTTTTTCAAGACGAGCCTCAAAAAGTTTTGAAATGTCCTCTGTTTCCGGAATTTTATCATTAGCTATATTAAAATCATCAAAAACTTTTGAATTATAGATTATTGAAAGAAGCTCATCTTCTGCAATTTCAGAATGTTTAACCTGTGCAATAGACATAAGCTCTTTTAAAAATTTTAACCTTAAATAAATTATATTACTTCCGGCTATCGCGATTTGCAAATTCAAAATATCCAAAAGCTCTGTATTTGCATCTAAATTTCCCTTAATATCTTTCAAAAAGTTGTTTTTTTGAGTTTTAATTTTATTGTATTTTTGAAGCCTATCCAAATAAGCAGGATATATTTGAGAAATAGCCAAATCTAGCCAAGAACGTCTGTCATCAGGGGTTCCCCTCAACAAAAGCAAATCAGACGAACTAAAACTAACAACACTTAAATATTGAATAAATTCTGATGCCTTAGTTTTTTTTACCCCATTAACTTTCAATGTTTTCCTTTTAGGAGGATTGGTAACCACTTCAAGCTCAAAGGAATTTGTTTCTTTTAGAATGTTTCCCTTTATTGCAAAAAAATCTTTATTCCACAAAATTAATTCAGCATCATTTTTAGCCCTTGCAGAGGAAAGCGAAGCAAGATATTGAACAGCTTCAAGCAAATTTGTTTTTCCTTGCGCATTTTTTCCGGTAATCAATGTTATATTAGACTTAAATTGAACCTTTAAATCTAAATAATTGCGAAAATTTTTAAGCTCTATATTTTCTAGAAACAAAACATCCTCCACCATAAGTATAGCAGAAGAAATTAATTTTCTTTATTTTTTTACAATACTTTGCCAAATTTTAGATAAATCCTCTAAAAATTTTGGCGGAGCTTGTTTTGGTTTTTTACATAAATTTTTCAATAAAGGCACAGAATGCCTATATCTAACTATACAATATACACCAACAAGCCCTGTTATGAATTTTAAAACATCACTTATATTTTTTGAAAGATTTGGATATTTTTGTGCAAGTCGAGATTTTTTATGTTTGTTAACAGACTCTAAAAATTCTTTATAATAATTATTTGCAATTTCCAATTCGTTCTGCAAAGAATATTGATATACAGCGGGCGAAGACACAACCCCAATCGGGCGTTCTTTAAATTTCATATGAGGATTTATTACCGGCATTTTACTGTCAGATGGTTGTATAGACATGCGACCTCCACGTTTATAACAAAACAAAAAAACAAAAAAATTGCGCTAAATCTCTTTTTTGTTTAGAAATTTTAAGAATCTTTATATTGATATAAAGAATTTATTAAAAAAAGCAAATATTTATATTTTTATATTTATAATAAAAATGTGAAAAGACATGTTAAACATGAACTATAGGAAATACAAATGCAAGCAATATTAGAAAAAGAAAATAAGGATGTAACAATGGCTCAATCAGTTATAGAATTAATCTCAAAATTAGACAATGCAGATGTTAAAACAAAAAATAGCATCGAAAATGTGTTAGTTGATATTGGCAAAAATGCAGTTCCTGAATTGGTACACCAGCTTCAAGTTGTTAGGGGTTCTATTCGCGGAGTTGTTGCAATGACCCTTATTCGTATTGGAGATGATTCTGTTGACTGCCTTAAAAAAGCGGCATTAGAAAATAAAGATTTTGAATGGGTAGCCAGTTATTTGATTAATGAAATTAAATGTTCTAAAGTTGCTTAATTAATAAATTAGAGAGGAATTGAAAGAGGTGTTCTTAATGGAACACTTCTTTTGTTCTTTAGCAAAAAAAATTATGTTTGTGTTTTATATAAATGTTTAGATATGTTATGGTAATTTCAAGAAATCTTGACTTTTTCTCTATGTCTAAAATAATATAGTTATATATAGATGAGGAATTTTTATGAAAAGCTCAACATTATACAGATCAAATTTATCAAGAGAAAAAATCCAACAACTGGAAGGATTTAAGTCAAGAAATAGCCGACAAGCAAATATTTCTTACGACGAAAACACTCCTAATGTGTATGTTCGTCCTAAAAAAGAAAAAGAACTTGACGCTCTGTTAGGTAATTTTAACATATCTACCAGTAGAGAAAAAACACCTGCTGTATATTTAGTTTCAGGTTTCTTGGTTGGGGCAGTGTGCATGTTTATGATGACAGCTTTTGTTAGTTTCTCTTCAAAAGAACCGGTTATTGACGAATCTTATACAATTCCAATGGAAACAAAAGAATCAAAAGGTTTATTTAATTTTGCCAAAAAAGAAAAAAAATCCAGTATCACAATTATTCCGGCAGATACAGCCGTTGTTGAGACAGCACCGATTATGCAAAGTGAAACATATACCGTAAAATCTGGTGATACCTTAGAAAGTATTATTATCCGTTTCCATGGCAGATTTGATGCAAGTAAAGTTGCTGAAATTGCGGCAGCAAATAAAATGACAAACCCAAACGCATTACAAATCGGACAAAAATTGATAATTCCAATGAATTAGAATATACAAAAAACCGTCGTTAACGACGGTTTTTTATTGTTCACTTTTATTCTCAACAATTTTCACAATAAATAATTAAGATTTTTTGACCTAATTATGAAAGAGATTACAAACCTACATATAGTTAATCTCCGTTTTATACTTGTTACACAAGTTTAGTTTATTAGTTATCTAAATTATCAATGCAACAATTGTAAGATATGTTATTATGTAGAAAAATGGAGGAAAAAATGAACATAGAACTTTATACCGTAGATTACTGCCCGTACTGCAAAAAAGCGCTTAGATTTTTTGATGAACGCAATTTGGTGTACAAAAATTATGATATTACACAGAATGAAGAGGAAATTAGAAAAAAAATTGGTGAAATGTATAATATAACAGGACGTGTTACCGTCCCCCAAATTATAATTAACGGAAAACATATTGGAGGATATTCTGATATGATAAATTTATATGAACAAGGAAAGCTTAATTTCCAATAAAGAACTCCCAAGCGGGAGTTCTTTATTATTCACCGATATAATTCTTTAAGTTTTTAGAAATATTTATGTTGCGACAAAGCTTTTTAAGCTTACTGATTGCTCGATTTTCAATTTGTCTTATTCTCTCTCGAGAAACATTATACCTTGCACCAATTTCTTCTAATGTTTTTTTAGTTCCGTCATCATCAAGTCCATATCTCATTATTATCACATCTCTTTCTTTGGGTGTAAGATGATTTAACATTTTTCTTACATCTGTCAGAAGATTGTCATTAGTAACCTTCAAGTCAGGAGAAAGAGTAGATTCGTCAATAATCATATCTCCAAGTCTTACCGTATCCTCCTTAGCAGTTGCGGGAGTTTCTATACTAATAGTATCTTGAGAAGAGTTAATCAGTGTAGACAATTTTGAAACAGAAATTCCAAGCCTATGCGCTATATCCTCTCTTGTGGGTGTTGTCCCATTTTCTGTTGTTAAATCAATCGTTACCTTTTTAATTCTCCCAAGAGTTTCTATCATATGGACAGGTAACCTAATTAATCTTGCTTTATCTGCAATTGCACGAGTTATTGCTTGTTGTATCCACCACGTTGCATAAGTAGAAAATTTGTATCCCCTTGAATAATCAAATCTTTCAGCAGCTTTCATTAGCCCCATGTTTCCCTCTTGAATTAAATCAAGAAAAGATAAACCTCTGCCAATATATTTTTTAGCAATACTTACAACAAGCCTAAGATTTGCATTGATAAGTTTGTTAATAGCCTGCGCATCATTACTCTCTTTAATTTTTTTTGCCAAATCCAATTCTTCCTCTGAAGAAAGTAATGAAATCTTTCCAATTTGTTGAAGATAAATTTTTACAGAATCATCAGCACTTATATTTGATAAAGTTTCACCTGTTTTTGCAAGTGTAAAATTCAGGATATCTTCTTCATTATTAACATTAGAAGTAATATCTTGCTCGCCTTCAAGTATTTGATTATCTTCTGTTGTTTCATTAATTTTTTGTGTCATGCCAAATCTCCAATTTTATTATATATTAAGATTTGATTTTTGCATAATTTGCCTCGTTGCTTCATATATTAATATACTTGCTGCATTTGAAACATTTAGGGAATTAAACTCATTAAACATTGGGATTTTGACAAGAAAATCAGCCTGTTTCACAAGAGTTTTAGAAACTCCTGCATGTTCAGCCCCCATTATTATGGCAAAATTCATGCCTGTGTAATCAACCTCAAAGTAATTATCTTTTCCATTTGCTTCCGCTGCAATTACCCAGAAGTTTGATTTTTTTAACGTATCCACTGCATTGACAAGACTATTAACTTTAATTATATCTATATAGTTAATTGCACCGGCTGAAGTTTTTTCCACGGTCGCGGAACAAAGAGTAGAACGTCTTTGCCCAAGAATTATTGCATCAAATCCCGCACAAACCGCAGTTCTGATAATAGAGCCCAGATTATGAGGATCCTCCAGACCATCAAGTATTATTATTTTTTTATATTTGTTTTCTGTTTGTTTTTCAAGAAAGTCTTCAAGCTCAATATATTCAATCGGAGAAACATACGCAATTACTCCCTGATGGTTAAAATCCTTAAATTGCAAGAACTTTTCTTTTGGAACAAACTGAAAAACAATCCCTCGACTTCTTGCCATTGATATTATTTCATCAATTTTTACATCTTTATTTGAGCTCTTTGAAATAATAATTTTATTAATATTTCTTTTTTCTGTTTTTAGCAATTCTAAAATAGTGTTTTTACCGTAGATAATATCTTGTGTGTTCATAATAATCCTATATAAGTATTAAGTTTTTTTACGAGCTGTCTGTTATAATAAATTATTGTATAATAAAAGTATAGTAAATTATAGTTGGTAGAATATGTTTGGTTTAGATAAATTATTTTCTAATTTAAATAGTGGAGCAAAAGAGTTTATAGGCGTTTCACTTAATGTCAACGGCTTATTAGAAGTTGTGGACACAAGCCGCGTTAACACTTCCGTTGAAAAATATACAAATCGAAATGTGGCTTATAATCCGATAACAAGAGAAGTTGAAAATTATGATCAACTAAAAAATGAACTTGAATCCGCATTAGAAGAATTACATTTACAACCTAAAAATTGTAATATAACAATTTCATTGCCAAATGTTTTATTTGGTATTGCACAATTACCAGAAATTCTTAATGATGATGAAATTACCAACGCGATAATTTCTCAAGCAGAAGAGTCTTATATCTTTAAAAGAGAAGAACCCGTCGTTAGTTGGAACAAAATTGGCAATACAGAAATTGCAAACACGAGTATGCAAAAAATAGCATACTCTGTGATACAAGTTTCAGCATTAAAAGAGCTTAAAAGAATTTTTACGGAATTGGGTGCTAATTTAATTTCTATACAAAACTCTTATTCTTCACTAATGCAAGGTCTTGATTTTGCTAAAATTACAGATAAAGTTGGCAAATCAGAGAAAAAACCTTGGAATATTTTATTAATATCATCAACCTGTTATTCAATTTTTAATTTTGTGGATGATAAATTAAATGATTATTATGAAGAACCTTTTGCCGTAAAATCATTTTCTCGTGAAGAAGTTTATTCCGCAGTAAGTGCAATGGTTACTCCAACATTGAAAAATTATCCTGCGGCAAATCTTTTGGTTATTTCCGATACAAATGAAGTTTCAGCAGAAGTTATATCTACAAAACTTGGATTTGATGGTGTACCATTTTATATTGAACAAAATCAATACCAACAATCCCCACCTATCGATATAGATTTAAATGTCTTGCCCGGCTATGTGCCTCAAATTTCAATTGTAGCCGTTGGGGCAGCTGTAGATCATTTCGAATCTAAATTTTTCAAATTTAATTATTTGGTTACAACAGACGGTTCTTCTAATTACGAAGCCAGTGATTTAATTACAATAGGTGACAGAACTTTTGAATTAACCAAAGAAAAAGCTAATAAATTAACAATGATTCTAGCAGGAACCATGTTGGTTATTTTCGGAGGAATATATTTTGGTTTAAATAATTGGTCTGCAAAGTTAGACGAACAATCATCAAAAATAGCTCAAAACGAATCACAATTACAACAAGAATTATCCGCATTACAAGCATCCGGCAACAAGACTGTTGTTAATATTTCAAGCACAATAGACAATATTCTGGATGCTAATCGTAAAAAAATGCTTTACTATGATGCGCTTTCATACGGAATTCCTGAAAAATTATGGATAGAGCATTTTTATGCAGGTCCTAACAAAGCTATTGCCATTCATGGTATAGCACTAGATAATAATGATATCACAGCCTTTTTAAAAGGAATAAGAGAAGTTGCCGGAGAATCTAATGTTTCTGTGACAAAATTAACCTTAACCGGTGAAGATACTATTTTAGGTTCAGGAACAGAGGCATATTCTTTTGTATTATCAAGCAGCGGTTATAATGATGGTTATATGAATGCAGAAGCTAAACCAGCGTCTTCCAACGCTAGCATTCCGCCAGCCAATAAGAAATCTGCGTTGCCACCTATTATTCACTAAAGGAGTAAAAAATTGGAAATTATTAAAAAATATTTGATATACATAGCGGTACTAGTATTAATTGTGATTTTTGCATTATATTTGCTTATACCTATTGCATCAGGGATAGTTCAAAAAATTCCGCAAATAGATGAAAAAAAAGCTAATGTTGAAAACTTGACAAAAGAATTAGAGCTGGCCAAAAAAGCAAAAATGGAAAAAGAAAATGCCTTATCAGAAGGCAGAGTTATAAAGCAAATATATGAATCTGATATTAAGTCAACCGACATGATGGTTAATTTTAACGGTATGCTTGAAACTGTTTTAAATTTGGCAAAACAAGCAGGGTTGAAAACTAAAACTATTGAGTTTAAAGTTATTCCTGAGGCTGACTTAGTAAAACAAAATCATTCAAATGATTATGATGCAACACTTTTAATAGCCCAAATGTACGGAACATACACAGAATTACAAAACTTCTTAAGAGAGGTGTATAGACACGAATACCTTATGGGAATTTATGAATTAAAAATTACCCCTTATGAAGCTGATAAAAAAATTCTTATTATAAATATTTCGTTATCTTTATATTCAAAAAAATAGTTTAAATAATCTTTATTTTGATGTAAGATATCTTTTGCACGGACAAAATAGAGTTAGTTTATAATGAATGAATTGAAGAATAAGGACGAACAGTATAACGAATTTTTACGATATAAGAGCAATGAACGAAAAATCTCCGGTGTTGAACCCGTCTTAAGAGGTTTTGTTATTATTATTGTTGCTATT
>JAZTXF010000122.1:0-2078 GCA_045636305.1 Candidatus Gastranaerophilaceae bacterium
ATCAATCTTGTTCATCAATAGCAAATTGTACACAAAAATATATTTATAAAACAATAAGTATATTTTCGAATATACCTTCATTGGCGAAAAAAGGTATAGATAATATAATTGATGAAATATCTTATAAAATATACAAAAAAATAGATGCAGTAGCTGAAGAAATCAAAATAAATACCAAATTCAGTTCATTTATCTCTATATTTTGGATGGTTATTATATATTTGGGAGGCTCGTTATTAACAGAAATTATTGCTTATACAAGAAATATACCATTTAGAAAGGTGTTGGATATAATTGTTGCCGCATTTACTCTTAAACAGCCAGAAATTTCATTAAATTTAGAAGATATTTTAAATTTAATTACTGCGATTACCATGGTAATTCTTTTTATTTTTATTGTATGTTTTTTAATAAAAGATATACATGGTGTGATTTCTTTACAACAGACTGAAAATACGAAAAAAGAAATAGATAGCTTTGTAATAAACAATGAATGTGATGAATTAAAAAAGTATTTATTATCGCTGGATTTATCAAAAAAATATCATGAAAAATTGGAGAAAACACTTCAATGTATGCATAATACTACGGATGTAATATATTGTTTTGAAAGAACTGTTTTAACGGACTATGATAATGAAGTTCATAAAATAATCTGTAATTATAGAAATAAAGTAATTGTTGGTAATGGTGTTTCTGGCAGTTCAATTTTAGATTTTATTGTAAATTTATATTGTTTTTACCAAATATTAAGGGAAACAGCAAAAATATATCACATAAAGTTAGGCATAACATCTGTTTTTAAAATTTTAGGAGCAGGATGTTTGGTATGTTATGCTGTATCCAAGACTACAAATATTTTAGGGGGAGTATTTGAACAACTTCTAAATGGAGCAAAACTCTTTGAAGGGTTGCATAATTTATTTGTTTATCCTATTAAAATATTAGTTCAATCAATAACTTCAGGATTTTCAATGCAAATATATGGTTATTGGCTTAAATACGCATTAAGACCTCTTAAACCATATGATAAAATTATGAAAGAAAAAACAAAACAAGTATTGAAATCAAAAGATGCTAAAGAATCCTCATTGAAACAGTAATAATAAAAGGAATTGTTCAAGACAATTCCTTTCACTACTCACATCATAAAATGGTTTCTTTTAATCTTTCCAAATTTTTCGTTCGTCAAAATCTTCCGGTTTAACCACTTTTACATGATTTCCCCAGGTATATAGGTGCCAATCCATCTCACGAGCTCCACCGGCACGAAATGTAACGGTTAAACTTCCGTCTTCATTCATTTGCGTTGTTTGTGACGGGTGAAAAATATATTTTTCGGCTTCTGCGGCAACCTCTTTATCAAATAGCCACTCAACATCAAAAGGTTCTTCCTGATATACTCCGAAAGATTGAGAACTGAATTTATCCAAAGAAAATTCGGTGTCACGAACAAAATATTCATTTAAGACTTCTACATTTTGTATGTTGTTCAAGTCAAAATGACACATAGCTTTACGTTTTGTATGCCAAGCAATCAAATAATGTTTATTACCGTAAAGAAATCCGTAAGGATGAACGGTTCTCCACTCGTTTTTTGTTTTTGACTGATATTTTATTTTTATCACTTTGCAAGCAATAACAGCATTTCTCAATGCTTCTATATATTCCTTATTAACCTTAATTTTCGGTCCCGGGCGAAGAGCATATCCTTCTGCTTCAAGCAAAGCTTCTGCATCGGGTTCTATGCGATTAAGCATATCACTGTTCATTGTTGCCTTAATTTTATGCATAACGTTTTCCAAATCCTCAACATCTTCGGGAAGTTTGGTTTTCATCAATTTTATGGCATTTTGCAGAGCATTTATTTCACTTAGTGAAAAACTGATATAATTATTGATAGTTCCGCGAGGAATGAACCAATTTTTTGTATTATGCGGCCCTGAAATTTCTTGAATTTGCGGAAATTGAGCCTTTACCATATCTTTCATACGAATAGCAGTTCGTTTAGACACTTTACACTTGTTCATAATATCTGCAATAGATACACCGTCTTCTTTCGTTTGCATCCAAAGAGC
>JAZTXF010000123.1:0-8075 GCA_045636305.1 Candidatus Gastranaerophilaceae bacterium
AAAGTGCTTGACCTAATGAATTTTTATATGTATATACTGTTCCTGTGATTACGATGGTCCCATCGTCTAATGGTTAGGACATCACCCTTTCACGGTGGTAATATGGGTTCGAATCCCGTTGGGATCACCAATACAAACAGCACTCTTTTTAGAGTGCTGTTTTGCTATGTAAACGAATCTTTTTAATTAGGTTAAATCTTCAGTTTTCAAAAATCTCATAAATATTTGCCAGTTCGCTTTGTCCTGGTTTATTTAAGTGGACGGCATCAATATACAGCTCAGCTAAGTTTTTAGTGCAAAATTCGCTATATGCGTCAAGATAATTGGCATTAAGTTCAGAGCATAATTCTGCCAGTTTTTGATTAAAAAGTTCAATATCTGAATTAAAAGCCCATTTGTCTTCATCAAGCCATGCTTGGTTGGGAAATAATTCTTCTCTTGCCGGTAGCACTGATTGAACAACAATTTTTGAAGATTTGTTTTGTGCAATCTCTAATATTTCTTTGTATTTGCTGATAAGTTCAGGTATTGGAATTTGGTTGTTTTGGGGCGAAGTTGACAGCAAATTGTTAATGCCTACTGCCAAAAACAAAGTATCATGATGGTTATTATCTTGTTTGATTTTGCTCAAAACATCTTCAATCTTCTCACCGTTTTGAGCGAGTTTCAAAGCATTACTTCCCAAATAAAGCTCATCAAACCAGCTTTGATTATTGTTGCCATAACCAAATGCAATACTATCACCATATACCCCCAATTTATAATTCATGAGCTTTTTCTCTTATTTTAAGTTGTTAATTTCATTTTGTAGGTTTTCTAAAAATTGACCGGCATGAGCGCCATCCATTTGAGTATGATGAAATTGAAAAGATATAGGAAGATAGTAGCTGAATAGTTTTTTACGATATTTTCCCCAAATGATAAACGGATTGTTGAAAATTCCGCTATTCATTCCGACAGCACCATCAATCTCGGTGCTAACAATGGCAGATGTTCCTATAACCATACTATTTTCTGATAAATCTCTATCTAGGCAGGTTTCAGAAACTTCTTTCGTATATTTCAAATACTCCTGATTAAATGTTTCCCAATTATCCGTATATAATATGTCGCAGGAACTAACCTCGTTTTCTTTGTTTTTAACAATAGTGTTAATGGCGATGCTGTCATATTGTATAAGTTGATTGCCAACCGGAAGTATATAAAACTCCTTTACATCAACAGCGGCTTTACCGATGCAATAATCCAGCAACATATTAAATTTTAGCTTTTTCTTTTTTGAAATTTTAACAAGATTAGAAACATCCAATGTCTTGAAAAATGTTACCATCGGATTTGGAGCTTTCATCCAAAGTTCAAAAGCTTTTGCTCTGCTTGTTTCTTTATAATCAACTTCTCTTTTCATTGTTCCTTACCCCACCATTGTCATACATTTTATACCCAAAACCAGAGCAATCAAACCGATAACAATTGAAAGCAACAGATATGAAAAGGCTTCGGTATAGTTATTTTCGCTGATAAGTGTTGAGAAATTCAGCAAATAGGTTGAAAATGTTGTAAAACCGCCCAATAAACCGGTCATTATAAACAGCTTTAGGTTGGTATTGTCTGCTAAATGCTTTTGAAAGTAAGTATAAGCACAGCCAATCAAAAAAGCACCAAGAATATTTACAATCATTGTTCCCCAATGAGAGTTGATTTTGTTACAAATCAACCATCTTAAAACCGAGCCGACACCACCACCTAAAAACACACCTAATATTGAATACATCAAATCCTCTCTTTTTTAGGCAAAGCTCTATAATATATCCAATATGTCTTTTACAATAAGTTCCGGTTTCAAGCGATAGCGAGTGTAAAGTTCATTCAAATTTGCTCTGTCGGTAAATTCCTTAAATGAACCATAATTTAATACTTTCATTTCGCTTGAACCATAGAAACGGGCTATTTTTTCGCCAAAACCACCATCAAGTTCGCCATCTTCCAATGTTATGACTAATTGGTGGTCGTTTTTCAAGTTTTCCAAGCATTCTTTATCGATTCCTGTCAAATAACGAGGATTTATCAAAGTTGGCTTAATATTGTGCTGACGGAGTTCTTCTGCAACGTTTTTGCCAAGCTTGAAGAAACTTCCTTCAGCAATAATTGCTACTTTAGTACCTTGTTCTTCAATTTTGTAAGTATTTAATTTACTATAATCTGTATCAACCGGTAAAGAAGTGTGTATCATTTCTTTAGGTTGGCGAATAATAACAGGGTGCTCATTTTGCTCAACTGCCCAATCAAGCATGGCCATATACTCTTCAACATTTGTTGGCGCAAGATATACCAAATTTGGAATATTGCTGGTCATAGAAATGTCAAATGAACATAAGTGTGTCATATCAGCACCAGATATACCGCCCCAAGCTACCAAAATTACGGCAGGGTTATTATTTAATGCCAAATCTTGTGATAGTTGGTCGTATGTGCGTTGAATAAATGAGCTCATTACTAAATAAATCGGTTTTGCGCCGCCTTTGGCTAAAGCAGAAGCAAAAGCAACTGCGTGTTCTTCTGCAATACCCACATCAACAAAATGCTTACCTAAAGTTTTGCGTCTTTCTGCGTTTAAGCCGAAAACTCCGGGGGTCCCCGCATTTACAGCAACAATTGTATCATCTGTTTTGATTTTTTCCAAAATGTAGTTATAGGTTAAATCATTGATATTTTCGCCTGACATATTCCATTTCGGACTACCGTCTTCAATATTAAACGGAACATTCCAATGCCATGTTTCTTTATTTTCTTCAGCTAATTTATAACCTTTTCCTTTAAGCGTATGAATGTGTAAAACAGTTGGTTTATCGGTATCTTTTACAGATGATAATGCTTTAATCAAATCTTGAGTGGAGTTACCGTCAGCAACATAGTGATATTCAAAACCTAATGCTTTGAACATATTTAGTTCTGCCGAACCGTTGGTTTCACGAAGCAAACGCAGGTTTGTATATAAACCGCCTTGATTCTCGGCAATAGACATTTCGTTGTCGTTTACAATGATTATGATATTTGAGCCTAAAACTGCAGCATTATTAAAGCCCTCTAAAGCCTCACCACCGGAAAGTGAACCATCGCCGATGACAGCTATAACATTATGTTTTTCCCCCTTCAAATCACGAGCTTTTGCCAATCCGCAAGCCAAACTTACCGAAGTTGATGTATGACCGACCTTAAAAAAGTCATGTTCACTTTCATCTTGATTGGTGTAACCGGAAATCTTTTTCATTCCCTCATCGGTAATAAAACCTTCTTTTCTGCCGGTTAAAAGTTTATGAGGGTAACATTGATGCGAAACATCCCATACAATTTTGTCTGTCGGAGAATTAAACACATAGTGCAAAGCTATTGTGGTTTCGACAATACCCAAATTTGGTCCGACGTGTCCGCCAATCACACTGTCCCGATTTAAAATCGCTTCACGAATTTCTTTTGCCAGAATGTTTAATTGTTCGTTGTTTAATTCTTTTACATCTGCAGGTTTATTGATGTTTTGCAAAATATCGTACATTTAATATTCCTTTCCGGTTTAATTATATTGCTCTTGATTTTCGGGTAAAACACTCACAAAAGTCAACATATTTTTATAAAAATTACATATTTTCTAAAACGAGCACAAAACGAGCTATAGCTTAATATTAATCTTTACTTGACATCTTTATCCGCTCTTTATACCATCCATACATACTAATCAAATGGAGAATAGCAAAATGTCTGATATTTTTGAGCAAATTAAACAAGAATATAATTCTTATGATAAGCAAGTAAAAAAGAAACTATCAGATGGTTATGAGCAATTTAAAATAAAATACGGCCCCGAAGTATTAAAAGCATTAGATGGAGAAGAGCTTCTTGATAAGATATTTTTAGGAAAAGGAAGTAATGATAACTTATGCCACTATTTAGAACATGATAGTGAAGAATATGGCAGACTTGGTATTGGCAATGCTTCTTGTTATGGCATTTACTATTCAAAGAGTAAAAACTCCTGGGTTAAGGGTAAAGGAAAATCTACAGAAGAATTATCAGTTGATGAAGCCATTGAGGAAGGTCGGAAAATAAGAGATTTGATAGTTCAAACATGTGAATTTATATCAAATTATAACTTTAATAGTATTAATGATTATAAAAAATTGGAAGAATTTAAAAATAGTCACCAACTTATAAAGAATTCTTGGGTTAGAAAATACTTGCATATGATTTTTCCAGATTATTTTCCTTCCTGGTATTCAGAACAAATGTTGGATGCTATAATTGGACAGTATAGTAAAGAATCTGAAAATGGTTTATTTGTAAAAATAGGACAAATTGCTTTAATAGCAAAACAATGTAATATCCCTTTGTATATCTTTTCTAATTTGGAAACAATTAGACAGGCAGCAGAAACAACGAAACAACAACATTGGTCTCAAAATAAGAAGAATGATGTTCATTATTGGGTTTGTGCTCCGGGAACAAACGCAGAAAAATGGGAAGAATGTCTACAAAAAGGTATTTTAGTTTTAGGTTGGGACTATTTAGGTGATTACAGAAAATATGCCGACAGAAAAGAAATTGAAGCAAGCATAGAACAATATGATGATAGTAAAAAAGGTCCTAATAATGATACGTTAGCAGTATGGGAATTCTGTCATGTTATGAAGGATGGAGATATTGTTTTTGCTAAAAAAGGCAGAACAAAAATTATTGGAAGAGGTATTGTAAAATCAGATTATATATACGACACTACCCGAAACGATTATCGTAATGTAAGAAAGGTAGAGTGGCTATCAGGTAACTGGAACTTAGAAGGCGAATCTTTTCCTATGAAGACATTGACCGATATTACGAAATATAAAAGTTGGGTAGAAAAGTTAGATAATTTAATATTAGGAACATCTATAAAAAACTACTGGTGGTTAGTGGCAAGCCCTAAAATTTGGAATTTTAAAAATATCAATGAAGGAGAAGAAGAAAGCTATACATTATATACTGAAAATGGTAATAAACGCAGAATTTTTCAAAATTTTCTGGATGCTAAAGTTGGCGATGCGGTAATCGGTTATGAGTCAACACCTACTAAATCTGTTGTAGCTCTATGTGAAGTATCAAAAGAAAATGATGGGGAAAGAGTGTATTTTAAAAAAACTGAAACGTTACAACAACCTATAAGCTATTCACAATTACTGGATTTGACGAATATTAATGATAGTGATTTTATTCAGAACCCACAAGGCAGTTTATTTAGGTTATCTGAAGATGAATATAATTCTATAATGAAATTGATTAGAACTTATAATCCCAAAGAAACAATATCATATACAAAAGAAGATTTTTTAAGAGAGGTTTATATTTCTTCTGAAAAATACGATACATTACGTATTTTGTTAGAAAATAAGAAAAATATAATTTTGCAAGGAGCACCGGGAGTGGGAAAAACATTTATTGCAAAACGGCTTGCATATTCTATTTTGGGAGAAAAACAAAGTAAATACATTGAATGTGTTCAGTTCCATCAAAGTTACAGTTATGAAGATTTTATAATGGGATATAAACCGTCAAGCGATGGTTTCGAACTTAAAACGGGAGTATTTTATGATTTTTGCAAAAAAGCCGAAAGAGACCCTGAACACAGTTATTTCTTCATTATTGATGAAATAAATCGTGGAAACTTAAGTAAAATATTTGGTGAATTGTTAATGCTTATAGAAAAAGACAAGCGCGGTATGGATTGTGCGGTAAAATTAGCATATAGCGATGAGAAATTTTATGTTCCTGAAAATCTGCATATAATAGGGATGATGAATACTGCCGACAGAAGTTTAGCTATTATGGACTATGCTTTACGTCGTAGATTTTCATTTTATTATGTCGAACCTGCATTTGATACAGAAAACTTTGCAGAACACTTAAAGGAAAATGGTATTTCGGAACAACTTATAAATCAAATAAAGGATAAGTTTACCGAATTAAACAATTATATTACGGATGAAACAAAATCTAATTTAGGTAAAGGATTTTGTGTGGGACATAGTTATTTTTGTTCAAAACCGCATAAGGACCAGTCAGAAGAAGATTGGTATAACTGCATTTTAAGTTTTGAAATCAATGATTTGTTGGAAGAGTATTGGTGGGATGAAAAACAAAAAGCAGATGATTGGATTAATAAATTGAAACTAACAAAATGAGCAAAGAAACTATACCTATAAAAAATTTATTTTATATGCTTTGTTATGCATGGAATGTTCTTTCAATTAAAGATTCCATAAATGTATCATCTGAAAATATTAAGGATTCATATAACCTTCTGGGGAGAATTTTTTCTTATTGCGTTGGTAAATTAATAAGACAAGGTTTTCATCGTTGCTATATAACTACGGAAGATGAACTTGCTACTTTAAAAGGAAAAGTTTTATTATCAAATACAATAAACAAATCTTCTATGGTAAAAAAGAAACTGTGTTGTCAATTTGATGAATTTACGGCTAATAACCTTTTTAACCAGATAGTTAAGTACACATTAAGCAGTTTGATTAAAAATCCGACAATAGATAACAGCATAAAAAAAGATATAAAAAAGCAAATTATCTATTTTGCAAATATCAGTGAAGCAGAACCGGATAAAAATAATTTACAAAAATTACGATTTAATAGAAATAATTTTATATACAAACTACTAATTTCTCTAGCTTCCATGTTGTATAATAACCACTCGGTAAATGAAGAAGACGGAAGATTTGTATTTAAAGACTTTTACCGTGAAGAACAAATGCAAAAAGTGTATGAGTTATTTTTGTTGAATTTTTATGCCATACACTTGGATAAAAAAATATATCGTGTTCATGCGCCTAAGATAAATTGGAATATTGATACTAATGCTGCGGAATATTGGCAAGACTGTTTTGATATTGATAATAAAATAACAGATCGCAGAACGGACATCGTAGTTGAAAATAAAAAAGAAAAAATCCAATTTATAATAGATGCAAAATATTATAAAAATGCTCTTGTGTCGGCTTATTGGGATAGTACAACAGAAACATGCAGAACCAGCCATATAAATCAAGTAAGGGGATATATAGAAGACAGTACTTTTGAAGGAATTAAGCACGGCGCTTTGATTTATCCTACCGTTTATAATGACAAGTTAGAAAAAGGTAGTGTTAAACCGATAATGGGGGCACACATAATTATGAAAACAATAAACCTTAATCAAGATTGGCAGAATATTGAGGACGATTTACTAAACTTTGTTAAAAAAGTTGTAAAATAGAGGATAAAATAAGTGTTTAATAATTTTATTTAACAGATGTAGCAGAAAATAAAGTAAAATAAAAAATGTTAGGGTTGCATAAAGATAAAGTTAGTTTAGTTCCTCACAGTTCAAATTGGCATACTGAATTTGAGCAAGAAAAAGAGAAACTTCAAACAATATTAGGAAATATTGCATTGGCTATTGAGCATATCGGCAGCACCTCCATCCCCGGATTGAGTGCTAAGCCGATTTTAGACATTGCGGTAGCGGTAGAGAATATTGAAGCATTAAAATCTGTTATTCCTATTTTGACGGAAGCAGAGTATGATATTTTAGATTCAATCGAAACAAAGGGGGAAGTTCTTGCCAGAAAGGGAACACCCGGTAATAGAACTCATTATATTCATGTAGAAATATTGGGAGACACATATTGGAATAATCACATTATGTTCAGAGATTTTTTGTTAAAACATCAAGAATATGTTGAAGCTTATGAAAAATTGAAAAAAGATTTAGCAATACAGTTTAGTGACGACCGAAAAAAATATACGGCTGCTAAAAATGATTTTATCCAAAATGTATTAAAACTGGCTCAAAAAGATAAATAATTATCGTAATATCTTGATTTTTTGTTTTTTATACTGTCAAAATAGTGATAGATAAAATGAAATACCTTGACAGAAACTGAAAAATATTGTATAAAATGAACAGAGCGAAGGTTATCGCTTGCTGCCTGCCCGTAGGCAAATCCGGATGGAATAACCGTTAATCGATTAAATGTTGCAAACTCTTAACAAAGAGG
>JAZTXF010000124.1:0-4980 GCA_045636305.1 Candidatus Gastranaerophilaceae bacterium
AAAATGTGCGGAATAGAAAACGGAAGCTATGAGGACTTTGAATATGCACTCAAAGTAGGCGTTACTGCGCCGTTTTATCTTTCAAAACTTTTTGAGCCCTATTTTAGTGAGGGCGCAAGCATCATAAATATATCGTCCTCAAGAGACCGAATGAGCCAGCCCCAGACTGAGAGCTATACCGCCGCAAAAGGTGGAATTTCGGCGCTTACTCATGCACTTTCAGTAAGTCTTTCGGGTAAGGTCAGAGTTAATTCTATCTCGCCGGGTTGGATTGATACATCGTATGCACAATACAGTGGTGCAGATGCCGTTCAGCAACCTGCAGGAAGAGTGGGAAATCCTCTTGACATAGCAAATATGGTACTTTATCTTTGCTCTGATATGTCGGGATTTATCACAGGAGAAAACATTTGTATTGATGGCGGTATGACAAAGCAGATGATTTATCACGGAGACCACGGTTGGTCATTAAATACTGAAAAATAGGAGAATGAATATGAAAACAACAGATGTGGGGTATATTAATAAAAACAATCAGAAAAATCTTGGATACAGAGGTGTTTCTGAAACACATGTCAGTGCGAAAAGTTATGAAATGGAGTGCCTTGATTGTGGTCATAAGTACCTTGCTAATGGTTGCGATATTTGGCTAAGAAAATGTCCTGCTTGTGGGATAACAAATAAAAAAAAGAGAACTTCGGAGACACATAGTAAGAGAAGTACACGCGCAATTTCAGATAAATTACGATATCAAGTTTTGAAACGCGATAATTTCAAATGTTGTGCTTGTGGGGCATCCCCTGCGAAAGATCCGTCGGTTGAATTACATATTGATCATATTATACCGTGGTCAAAGGGCGGAGAAACGACTGTCGAAAATCTGCAAACATTGTGTTCTAAATGTAATATTGGAAAGAGCGACTCGGAATAAAGGTAGAGCGAAGGCGATCTTATAAAAAATTATACATAATATGTCCGATTCTTTGCATCAATGAAGAAAATAAACAAAATCCAATAATAAGTGAAGGTGTGACTTCGGTCACATCTTTTGTTTTGGGCAAAAGATTCTCATTCTATTGACATGTATATAAATTTATGGTATGATTATTCATACCAATCATACAAAGGAGAGGCAAATATGAATATACGTGATGGAAAATATGCATGGATGGTCAAAATCGGCGAAAAGGGACAGTTTGTTATCCCCAAAGAAGCAAGAGAGATGTTTGATTTTCAGCCGGGAGATGAGATTTTGGTTCTCGGTGACACCCGGCGAGGGATAGCAATTCTTCCTAAAGCAAAACAACAAGATACTATCAAACAAGTTTTTTCTGAAATGGAGGAATAGAAATATGAGTAAAATAGTTTTCTTTTGTATTCCTGCACATGGACATACTAACCCTACCTTGGGTGTTGTCAGAGAATTAGTTTCTCGTGGGCACGAGATTTGGTATTATTCATATAACATGATGCGTGAAAAAATCGAGTCAGCAGGTGCAACATTTATATCCTGCGATGATTATGATACGGAGCAAAACTTAAGTGCCAAAGAAGCTACCCGTGTAGGAAAAGACCTGGCATTCTCTACAAAGATATTGGTAGATACCACATTGGCTCTTGATGACAAGGTTTGCAAGGAAATGGCAGAGCTTAAGCCTGATTGTATAGTGGCAGATTCTATGGCACTATGGGGAAAAGCGGTTGCATTGAAACTTGGTATTCCTTTTGTTTCTTCAACAACAACTTTTGCTTTTAATCAGCACTCGGCAAAGGTTATGAAACAAGGCATCGGAGATTTGTTTAAGATGCTTTTCGCAATGCCAAAAACCACTAAGCAAATCAAACGACTAAAGGATAAGGGGTATCCTGTTAATAATATTCTTGATATTATCGGCAATGACGATAATACACACACTATTGTCTATACCTCTCCTGAATTTCAACCATGCTCAGAAACTTTTTCGGAAAAGTACGCATTTGTCGGACCTTCAATTCGTCCTGCAACCGAGAAAATAGAGAAAAATAGGGATAAACTGATTTATATATCCATGGGAACTGTCAATAATGACATGATGCCTTTTTACAAATCTTGTATATCTGCCGTGGCAAATACAGAGTATCAAGTAATAATGTCTGTTGGTAATTTGGTGTCTATTGAGGACTTTGGAGATCTCCCTGAAAATATATCAATTTTTTCACATGTTGACCAAATTGCCGTTTTAGAAAAAGCAGATGTCTTTGTGTCACACGGCGGAATGAATAGCGTCAGCGAGAGTTTATATTTTGAAGTTCCGCTTGTAATGCTACCGCAAACATCAGAGCAAAAAGGTGTTGCCGAGCGAGTTTCTCAGCTTGGAGCAGGCATAAAACTTGATAAATCGGACGGAGTTTTCGTTTTGAGTGCAGTAAATAAGATATTCAATGACAGCACCTATAAGCAAAATGCCAAGAAGATTGCCGAAGGGTTTAAAAACTCTTCGGGGGCAAAAGGTGCTGCAGACAAAATTATAAAGGTTTGCAATGATGGGGTATAGATAAAAGGTGAATTTTATGAAGAAAATATTATGCATTATATCAGCTATTTTCTGCATCTTCTTAACCAGCTGCGGAGATGCTACAAGTATCGGAATTATCGGCGGTGCAGACGGACCGACCACAATGTTGGTTAGCGAAAAAGGAGAAAAAACGATGTACCAACAAATCACGGCAGAGGAAGCCAAAAAGATAATGGACTCAGGCGAGGAACATATCATTTTAGATACAAGAGAACAGGACGAGTTTGACGAGGGACATATCCCAGGGGCAATCCTGATTCCATATACCGAAATTGAAAACAAGGCAGAAGAAATGCTACCCGACAAGGATAAGCTGATTTTAGTATATTGCCGTTCAGGCAGACGAAGCAAAATCGCAGCCGAAAGTCTTGCAAAACTTGGATACACTAATGTAAAAGAGTTCGGCGGAATTATCGATTGGCCCTACGAGGTGGAAAAATGAACAATAAAAGAAAAATAATATTATCAGTTATCGGTGTTGTGATTAGTATCACTTTGCTTGGTATAAGTGCCATTCTTACAGAAGAGGAACTCATAAATCCTGCAATTGCAATCACACTTACGGCAGTTTCTACGGTTTTAGTTCTGATTGCAGTTTTCTATGCTGCCAAGGTTGACTATGAAACAGGTGTTTATGAATGCAGAAAATGCGGACATACATTTAAACCAACTTTCAAGGCGTATATTCTGGGCGTGCACACTTTGACAACAAGACATCTTAAATGCCCAAAGTGTGAAGAAAAATCATGGTGCAGAAGAAAAATGGACCAATAAAGGGTCTTAACGGGAGGGCGTTATGAATAATATTACAGAACATATCAGAAACAGAACAAGTGTCACGACATATGATGGCAGAGAACTTGATAAAAACGATATAGAGAAGCTGACTACCTTTGCACAGACAATAGAAAATCCGTTTAAAATTCCTGTGGAGTTTAAGTTTATGAATGCAAAGGAATACGGACTTAACTGTCCTGTCGTGGTTGGTACAGATTTGTATGTCGGCGGTAAAATCAAATGGTCAGAAAATGCAAGTGTGGCGTTTGGATATTCCTTTGAAATGTTCGTATTATATGCGCAGTCTATGGGAATTGGTACTGTCTGGCTTGGCGGAACCATGAACCGTTCTGCTTATGAAGAAGCTATGGAACTGGATGGCGACGAAATTATGCCTTGTGCAAGTGCGCTTGGATATCCTGCCAAGAAGATGTCTTTACGCGAGAGTATGATGCGAAAAGGAGTTAAAGCCGATGAGCGTCTGCCTTTTGAAGAATTATTCTTTGACGGCTCATTTGATAAGCCTTTAGCTAAAGAAAATGCAGGTATATGGCTTGATGCCTTGGAAATGGTTAGACTTGCTCCGTCAGCAGTAAACAAGCAACCCTGGCGAGTTGTTGTGACCGATAATGCAGTTCACTTTTACCTAAAGCGCAGTAAGGGCTTTGCTCGTACTTCAAAGCTTGATATGCAAATGATTGATATAGGAATTGCACTTTGCCACTTCAACTTGACTGCCAAAGAAAATGATTTAAATATTGTCTTTGAACAAAATGATCCAAAGCTCGAATCAGATGCAGAGTATATTGCTTCTTATCGTTTGATGTAATGACATACCTGTAAAAATACCGACAGCCGATGCGAAATTTTTTCGCATCGGCTTTTTTCACGTCCAAAAACACTTTCGTTTGCTGCACTTTTATTACAAAGCAGGGGTTATATTACAAATCCGCTGCACTTTCGCTGCAATTTGGCTGCAATCGTGAAAAGTGCGTTGACGCGGATTTTTCACCGCGCTATAATAAATCTCCCAAAGGCCTGTGGGAGATATTTTTTTGAAAATTTTTTGAAAGATTGGAGGAATCTAAATGTTTAATTTAACAACAAAACCTGTATCAGCAGGAGAACTGATGAAGAAGGAAAAGAAACCGATTAACTTTGTGGTAGATAAGTTTATCTCGCAAGGCGTTCATTTTCTTGCGGGACATCCTAAGTCGGGTAAGTCGTGGCTCTCGCTTTGGCTTGCGTTATGTGTTTCAAACGGCAATAACCTGTGGGGATTTAAGACAAACAAGAGCAAGGTTCTTTATTTCTGTTTGGAGGACACGGAAAATCGTATTCAGGACAGACTTGAGGGCATGCCCGGATGCGATACAGACAATCTTTTGTTTATGTATGATGCACCAAATATGGACAACGGATTCGATGTTTTCCTAAAGAAAATCGTCAAGGAAGAACCTGAAATCAAGCTCGTTATCGTTGATACTTTTCAGTTAATAAGAGGAGAACAGTTCGCCGGAAACGCTTATGCTTGTGAGTATGCAGAGATGAATTATCTGAAAAAACTTGCAAAGGAACTGGACATTACTATCATACTTGTTCATCACTTAAGAAAGATGCATGACAGCAGTCCTCAGAATATGATTTC